>JAJBVE010000066.1 GCA_020859995.1 Clostridiales bacterium | reverse complement strand
GTGGACATTTTCATTTGAAATAAAGCGATTTTCATCTTATCCCCACATTTCGTTTATGTTAGATTATTTGCCTGTAAAATTCACAGGTGAACAGGAAAATTATATTTTATGGATAAAAATAAATCAATGCCAAGGCAGAACTTCCTGCTATAGGAAAAACCGATAGCTGGTTATCGAGATAAACTACTTGACGAGAGAGGATTTCTCGTGTATGATTACCACCATAAGAAAATAACATAGTAAACATACTTAATAAATAGGAAATGGAGAACGCTTATGAGCAGGATTTTTGTTTCAGCGGGCGGTATGCAGGGCTGTTGAATATAGTTTGCAGGAAGTTCGCCGCGCTTGTGTGCTTTTGCTCAACAAGTTAACTACAGACCGCAAAGGAAAACGATCTATGTCGTTTACCATAAATAATAACGCAGGAGGATTATGAATATGAAGGCATATAAGAAGATCATAGCGCTGCTTCTGGCAGCGGCTCTTACAGCTGGTTTTTCCACGATAGCATTTGCTGAGGAAGAGACAGAGACAGAGACAGAAACAGAGGATCATTCTATCGCGATTGATAAGGATGCGTTTGATGAGCTGGTAGCTTCCGGCCCGGTTGCGGATGATGAGACGATCGCGTCGAGTGAGTGGGCTTCTGCCGTGAAAGAGGCGGGAGTGCTCCGGATTGGCGGCGCGCAGGCATCCTACCTGTTCAGCCAGCTTGATGAGACGGACGGCAGTCTTCGCGGATTCGATGCAGGCATTTATCAGCTGCTGACACGCTACATTCTCGGGGATGAGAGCGCGTATGAGTTTACGGTGGTCGATTCCAGCACGCGTGAGGCGGTATTGCAGAGCGATCAGGTGGATGTAGTGGTAGCGACCTACTCGATCACCGAGGCCCGCGCGGAAGTGATCTCGTTCGCCGGACCGTATTATTCTTCACAGCAGGCGGTGCTGGTGCTGGCCGGGAATACGGAGATTACCGGAGTAGATGACCTGGCCGGGAAGAATGTTGCTACGCAGGCAGGATCAACTGGCCCGGATATCCTTGCGGAGTACGCGCCGGAGGCAGTCGTTCAGGAATTTGAAACCGATCAGGAAGCCCGTGTGGCTTTGGAGCAGGGGCGTGTAGATGCATATGTGACGGATTATACACTGCTTCTGAACGCGATCGTAAAGAATCCGGATGTATATGAGATCGCCGGCGATGTATTCGGACCGGAGGATAATTACGGTATTGGCCTTCCGCTCGATTCGGATGGCGTGGAGTTTGTAAATGATTTCTTACAGCAGATCATTGACGATGGCACGTGGGAAAGCCTGTGGCAGATCAGTCTCGGCGATCGGACCGGCATTGATACCGCACCGGAAGCTCCGGCAATCGGAGAGTGACATACATTGCTTTCATACCGAACAACCGTATGCTTTTGCCACTCGCTGTAAATGATGTACACGGATCTCCTGGATTGGCAGCAGCTTTGGATAAAGCGCAAAATGGGGAAAGGCAACAGCACATAATAAAATACAATGAGAAAGGTTCCTGAAATGGTCACTTTCGGGAACCCTTTTCGAAATGTGGAACAGGAAGGGGATGTGGAATGTCTGTAGGGACTCTTCTTTCTCAATATGGGGATAAATATCTGTTGGCTCTTCTGACAACATGGAGGCTGACATTTTTTTCGTTTCTGATCGCTTTTGCAGTCGGAATCGTCATCACGGTCATACGGATCTGTCCTGTCCGTCCGCTGCGTCTGTTTGGAGATTTCTATGTGCAGATCTTTCGGAACATTCCGGGTGCGGCACTGCTGATCCTGTTGGTGTACGCGCTTCCCTACATCGGGCTGCTCTGGTCTTACTATACCTGCGTTTTGATCGCCTGTTCCTTGATTCCGTCTGCGTTCTGCTCGGAATACCTGATGTCGGGGATGAATACGATTCAGGTTGGTCAGATCGAGGCGGCGCGGTCTCTGGGAATGACTTTTTTCCAGCTGGTAAAAAACCTGGTGCTGCCGCAGGCACTGCGGACTTCGGTGCTGCCGCTGACCAATCTGCTGGTGGGAACCATGCTTACCACCGCGCTTGCGTCGCAGGTTCCAATGAATCCGACAGATTTGACTGGGATTGTTTCCTATATTAATACGCGGGCGGTTGGCGGCATTACCGCGTTTGCAATTTCAGCAGTGCTGTATTGCGCGACCGCACTGGTAATTGGCTCTATAGGAGGCTGGATTGATAAAAAAGTGAGGATTCTGCGATGAACAGTGGGAAGACTTCCATCCGGAACGTACTCTATGAGCCGCCCGGTCCGAGAAATCAGAAAATCATTACGGTGGTCACAGCAGTCTCTGTTATCGCTCTGGCCGGGCTGCTGGCGGCGGTAATCCGCTTATTTTACATAAACGGACAGCTGGACGCGAAATACTGGACGCTGTTTACCCGATATACGACCTGGAGATTTATCGGCCAGGGTCTGGCGGGAACGTTAAAGGCGGCTGCCGGAGCCGGAGTGATCACATTTGCGCTGGGGATGGCGATGATGCTTTGCCGGATCAGCAGGTACCGGATTGCGCGGGCGGCGGGAACCGTTCTGGTTGAGTTCACCAGAGGGGTGCCTACGCTTCTGTTTATCTACTTCTTTTTCCTGATCGCGCCTCAGTTTGGGATTACGCTGTCAGCCTACTGGAAGATTACACTGCCGGTCGCGATCTCAGCGTCCGGCGTGGTTGCGGAGGTGCTGCGCTCCGGTGTGAACGCGGTGCCGCGCGGACAGTCGGAGGCGGCGCTTTCCCTTGGTATGCGGGATCGGAGTGTGTTTTTTAAAATCGTGTTTCCGCAGGCGTTCCGTTATGTGATCCCTGCGATGATCTCGGAGCTTGTCATTGTGCTGAAGGATACCACGTTTGCCTATGTGGTCACGTACGCGGATCTGATGCAGAACGCGAAGGCTCTGATCAGCAATTATGACGCGCTTCTTTCGGTATATCTGGTCGTGGCGGTGATCTATATTCTGATCAATTATATCCTGAACCGGATATCGGTGGCACTGTCTGAAAGAGGGAAGCAACAATAAGGAACTGTCGCAAATAACCTGTGTGATTTATGCATCAGGCGGGGCAATTGACTTTGATATTTAGTTGTGCCCGTGAAGCGGCATGAAGGCTTAGCGACGGATCCTGAGTCACTGTGGCAAAATAGCAGCGAAACACAAGTAAGGAGCGGCTCTGGTATGCAAAACGAAAAGAATACAGCTGATCAGGCAGCGGATACGCCGGTGATCGAGCTGAGGCATGTGAAAAAACATTTTGGGGATCTCTATGTGCTGCAGGATGTCAGCCTTTCCGTAAAAAAAGGTGAGGTGGTAGTCATCATCGGACCGTCCGGTTCCGGCAAGTCCACTCTTTGCCGTACAATCAACCGGCTGGAGACAGTTGATGAAGGGGAGATCCTGATCGAGGGGAATCCTCTGCCGCAGGAGGGGAGAGCGCTTGCCCGGGTCCGGTCGCAGATCGGCATGGTGTTTCAATCGTATAACCTTTTTGCGCATAAAACGATTCTGGAAAATGTGACGGTCGGACCGACAGACGTGCTTCACAAGCCCAAAAAGGAAGCACGTCAGGAAGCAATGGAGCTTTTGAAGCGGGTCGGTGTGGAGGATCAGGCAGACAAGGTACCGGCGCAGCTTTCCGGCGGGCAGCAGCAGCGGGTAGCGATCGCCCGTTCTCTGGCCATGCACCCGAAAGCAATCCTGTTTGATGAGCCGACCAGTGCGCTTGATCCGGAACTGATCGGGGAAGTGC
>JAJBVE010000204.1 GCA_020859995.1 Clostridiales bacterium | reverse complement strand
ATCTTGCACGAAAAACAAAGAAACTCCTGTGATGTTTGTCCATCACAGGAGCCGCCTCCTAAGAGACGGCCCCGTTGTCTGGCATTGTATAATTGATCAGGTATTTCTGCCCGGATGGCATCAGATGTATCCGATGTCATTAATCTGATAAGCATTTCAGGTTTGCTTTATTCACGAAAGCTCTTCCCCGGTCAGCAGCCTGTAAGCCTGCAGGTATTTATCGATGGTCTTGTCCACGATCTCCTTCGGCAGCGTCCAGTCGTTTCCTGGATTGGCTTTCAGCCAGTCACGTGCAAACTGCTTGTCAAAGGACGGCTGTGAATGCCCCGGCTCGTAGCCGTCCGCCGGCCAGAAGCGCGAACTGTCCGGAGTCAGCATCTCATCACCGAGAACGAGGTTTCCCTCCTCGTCCAGGCCGAATTCAAACTTTGTATCCGCGATGATAATCCCGCGGCTGAGCGCATAATCCGCGCACTTTTTATATAGAGCAATCGTACAGTCGCGAAGCTTAGCTGCATACTCCTCTCCCTTACCTGGGAAATATTTTTCCAGATGCGCAATGCTCTGCTCATAGGAAATATTTTCGTCATGGTCTCCGATCTCCGCCTTTGTAGACGGTGTATAAATCGGCTCCGGCAGCCTGTCAGATTCCTTCAGTCCCTCCGGCAGCGTGATGCCGCAGACCGTGCCGTTCTTCTGATAACTAGCCCAGCCGCTGCCTGTAATATAACCGCGCACAATGCACTCAATCGGCAGCATGGAAAGTTTCCGGCAGAGCATACTGTTGCCGTCAAACTCCGGCTTCCGGAAAAACTCCGGCATATCCTTTACATCTACTGAAATCATATGATTCGGCAGAATATCCCTCGTCATGTCAAACCAGAACCGGGACATCTGCGTCAGCACTGTCCCTTTCTTTACCACCTGATTCTTTAAAATCACATCAAAACAGCTGATGCGGTCCGTAGCTACCATAATCAGGCTGTCGCCATTGTCATAGATCTCACGTACCTTACCCTCTTTGATCGGTTTCCATTCACTCATATTGTCGCACACTGCCTCCTGTAAGATATTTATAATTGCCTGGGCGAAACCCGCGCAGGTCACAAGCAATTCCCATTGCGCAGCTTTTTCGTCAATTCCGCTCTTCGCACCCTTGTCATCCTATCACAAAACGCGCGTTTGCGCAATGCATTAGTTGCACTTCTTGTTTCTGTCAAATCCCGCTGCCGCGAAATCCAGCTGATGTATCCCTGCTGTGATGATTTTCAATATCGTTCACACGATTGTTATAGAATGTTCAATTTTCCCGCAGTGTCTTGACATGCTCCAAAAAAAGCTTATGATAAGAGACGCGGTGCTTAAGCGCCGCATGGCGCCCGCTGTGCTTGTAGTAAAACAGAAAATTGGAAGGGAGAAATCAATATGTCCAAAGACGGATTAAATAAAAATGAAGCTGCTCCAGAATATCTCGAACAATTAACCAGAGAATCTCATCAGGCCGCAACCGAATTGCTGCAGGCAACTCACCTGAAGCAGGGCGATCTGCTCGTCGTCGGCTGCTCCACCAGCGAGGTTGCCGGGGAGCGCATCGGATCATATTCCAGTCCCCAGATGGCGGAGGCTGTATTTGCAGGTATTGACTCGTCAGCCAGAGAACACGGCGTCTTTCTTGCTGCCCAGTGCTGCGAACACCTGAATCGTGCACTGATCCTGGAAAAAGAAGCAGCGGAAAAGTACGGCTATGAGCCAGTGAACGTCGTCCCGCAGCCAAAAGCCGGCGGCTCCTTTGCCACCGCAGCCTGGAAGCATTTTGCGCAGCCGGTGGCCGTCGAGCATATCCGCGCGCATGCCGGGATCGACATTGGCGACACTCTGATCGGAATGCATCTGCGCGAAGTGGCGGTGCCGGTGCGCATCAGCCAGAAAACCATCGGTTCCGCACATGTCGTATACGCACGTACCCGGTATAAATTTGTCGGAGGCGCCAGGGCTGTTTATGATGAAACGCTTTTGTAGAACAACAAACAGGTATAATCGCTTTTCTGCAGAACATCAAAGCTGACTGCGATGAAAATCTCTGAAATAACAATATATGCTTTCGTCTAAACTGGTATTATTAAATTTGTCATAATTGGCACTTTTAAAAATGCCAGTTTTGCATTACTATGGGCTCCAGTTAAAAACGCCGAAGCAAACATCAGAGTGCATGTCCCTTGCGGCTTCCCTGCTTTGCTTCGCGGGAACAGCGTTTTCCGCGCATACCTTTTCACGTATGCAGCGGGGAAACAGGATTATCTGCAAGGAGGACCCATTATGAAAAAACTGACTACCAAGAACCTTGTCATCGCGGCTCTTTTCGCCGCACTCACCTGTGTCATGACCATGTCTGTCCGCATTCCGATCCCCGGGACGCAGGGCTATATCCATCCTGGTGATGCCGTTGTTATATTGTGCGGTATATTTCTGGATCCTGTTGTCGCCTTCTTCGCAGCAGGCATCGGCTCGGCCCTGGCGGATCTGCTGGGCGGTTATTTTATCTATGTACCGATCACCTTTGTCATCAAAGGGCTGGTCGCGCTCTGCGGCGGTCTCTTTTTCCGCAGCCGGGCGGCTGAAGCGATAAACCAGTATGCAGCCGTCATCATCTGCGGTATTTTTGACATCCTGATTGTGGCACTCGGCTACTGTTTCTGTGAGAGTTTTATGTATGGTCTGGCGGCAGCCATCTCCAGCGTGCCGGCGAACTGTGTCCAGGGTGTGAGCGGATTAATCATTGCCACTGTATTGTATCCGGTGCTGAAGGCCGCGCTGCGGCAGGTGGTGAGTGCAGCGTAAAGCAGAATACCGTCAATTCGCTTTGCAATTCAATCTTGCAGGAGCGTTCTTTTCGCCTTATACTCATTCACGCTCTGCAAAAATCTGTGCAAAAAAGGAAACGCCCTAATGTCGTTTCCTTTTTTATACTTCCTATACAAGAAAGCGGTCAGCGAACAACTATCATGCGCCTTTTTACACATTCTTCACTGCCCGTGAGTAATGCTCTCAAATACTCTCACCGCTCCGCCCCGGCAGCCTCCATCATCGCTTCCAGCAGATCGTTGAAAATGCATTTATATGTATATCGGCTGATGAGTCCAAATCGTTCCCCATTGCCGGTGACCAGGCCGTTGTCCCACCAGAGGCAGGGAACGCCGATCTCGCTGGCGGCATTGACATAATACCTGACCCACTCGGCGCGTTCGGCCTCGTTGTCCTTGCTCAGCGCGCCAAACTCTCCGATAATGACCGGAATCCCTTTGTCGATAAACAACTTTTTGAGCGTAGACATCAGCGAATCAATGTCGCCAGTATCGTTGTTCCATGTATCGGTGCCCGAAGTATTAAGTGCAAAATTGTAAGGCACATAAGCATGTACAGAGACGACAATTCGATCGTCGTCCTCCGGCACCTCGATGTGGGAAAGAGCATTGGAGGAGCTACTCGCGGCGTATCCCGGAATTATCAGCATCCGGTACGGGTTGCAGCCTCCCGCAGCACGGATCGTATCCACAAAAGCCTGGTTTGCCGCGTTTACAACATCCCATCCCTCCTGATCGCCGCCCGTCCATTCGACAGAGGTACCCTGTTTTCTCGGCTCGTTCTGCGCTTCGAAAATCAAATGTTCGTCGTATTCCTCAAAGCGTTCCGCAATCTGCGACCAAAGCGCAGACATCATTTCGCAGATGGTCTCCTCACTGTCATAATAGGGATCGTTCCAGTCCTCGTGATGCATGTTGATGATCACATAGGCGCCCTTATCATAAGCGTAATCTACAATTTCCTGTACGCGGTCCAGCCAGCTCTCGGTGATCGTATAGTCGGGAGCTTCTCCAAAATGTCCCGTCCAGGTAACCGGGATGCGCACGACATTGAAACCCGCGTCAAGAACTGCGTCAATCAGTTCTTCTGTCACCACCGGATTTCCCCAGGCGGTCTCAAATCTGGAGGGATCATCATCGATGGAAGCGCTGCTTTTGGTAGCGTCCAGCGTGTTGCCCAGACACCAGCCGATTTTCATTTCACTGACAACATCGGCTGCGGTCAGCTCCTGCATGGCGGCTATGATTTTCTTGAGGGAGTCATCAGCGGCCGAATATGTCTCTGACTCTGACTCTGTATCCATATCTGTGTTTACCTCTGCTCCGGCATCTGCTTCTGCCTCAATATCTGCTTTCATATCCGCATCTGCATTAGTATCTGCGACGGCATCGGATGCAGCGCCGGCCTCAGCTGCAGCAGCACTGGTATATACAGCGCCCGCTCCCGTGCAGACCGCCACTACACCCGCAAAAGCCGCTGCAAAGATCTGTATTCTCGTTCTCATTTTTTCACCTCGGCAGCTGATTCTCTGATGATCAGCTTGCCGCCGACTACCTTTCTGCCGAAGACCTTCTCCTGCCCTTTGATCAGCCGGATCAGAGTCTCCACGGCCTGTCTGGACATCTCGTCCATATCCACTTCGATCGTTGTCAGCCTGGGCAGTGCGTATGCGCCCCAGGCATAATTGTCAAATCCGACTACAGAGATATCCTCCGGAACGCGATATCCCATCTCATTCAGCTTTTCAATCAGGATATATGCCGTCTCATCGCAATTGCACACAAAGGCTGTCGGCATGTTATCCCGCGGAAGCTCCAGAGGAATATTCAGCCCGTCCTCCCCTCTGTCAGGAATAATCTCATGCTCTCCGCGCGGCAATCCGTGCTCTGCCAGGGCTCTGTAAAATCCCAGATAACGGTCCATAATACTGGGCGTCGCGTGAATACTGCCTACAAATGCGAAATTTTCATGCCCCAGCCGGATCAGATAATCCGTCAGAATATACGAGCCATACACATTATCCGGAATCACTCCGGGGATTTCCATATGACGGTCATAATAATCCAGATACACGATCGGCTTCCCGGAGGCTCGTATCAGCTCCAGATAATCCTCGCGCACCTTCCCAAGGACAACCAGTCCATCCATTCTCAGCTCGGAGATCACGTTTGGCGGCTGCATCTTTTCCAGCATCTGCGGCGTAATCATTTCCAGCAAAACCGAGTAATGGAACCGGGAAAGCTCCAGCACCAGGCTGTGGTACAGCTTCATATAAAAGGAAAGCGCTGAGGTACCGCTGTTTGTAAAGTGTTCTTCCATCAGCACGCCGATGCTGTAGCTCTTTCCCTTCCGAAAGGTTCTGGCCTCCAGATTATACTGGTACCCCATCTCATCCGCAGTTTCTTTGATCAGAGTGCGCAGCTCACTGCCCACCCCTTCCCGGTCTCCGAGTGCCTTCGACACGGTGACTGTGCTGACCCCTACCTTCACGGCAATATCCCGCATTGTAATATTTTTAGCCATACACTTTTACTCCTGCCTTTTTCTTCGTGAAAATGCTTTTCGCAAAGCTGTCAATGAGGAACCGCCGTAGCTTTATATCTTTTCGGCGATGAACACCTTTTTGGGTGTGAACTTCTTTTTATGGTGTGAACACTTTTTTGACTGTGAACGCCCTTTTGAGGATGTGAACGTCTTCTTCGGTTATTAAAGGAAACGATCTCCTGTCATTTTCTTTAATAACCGCCCGGTTTCGAATCATACCCTGTATCTGCAAAGCAGATGCGTGATATGCCTGCCGCCGCACGTCCTTTGAAGGGCACGGCCAGGCTCTGCATTCTGAAACCGGGCGGTCTGTTCGTATCCTGAATCTTTTTCATACTGCTGCAGTCCAGTCGGATCCTGACAGATGATATCAGAATTCAGGATTTGACAGATTGACCAATGCTTTACAGCCGCACTGTCTCTCGTATTTCCTGTATCATCATATATCACGGGAATCCCAATGATCTGCCCGCAGCTCTCCCAGATTACGTATCTGTGTATTCCTTCATGCGCTTCAAAAGCTGTGCATCTGCGTCTGTACCGGGAACTCTGCTCCCGGTCACAGCAGTCAAATCGCACTATTCAAAACATAGCAACCGAATCGCACTATTCAAAACACAGCTTTCAAACCATAGTAATGTAATCAAACTATAGTTTTCAAATTACAGCCTTCCAGCTGCCAGGATCAGCCGTAGAACGCATCCAGTGCATCCTGTACGCTCTGCTTCCAGGACTCCTGGAACTGTGCAGCCGTCATAGTGCCGTCAAGCAGTGCTGTCCAATCCCAGTCAAGGCTTAAGGAATTCCAGAGGTCAAATCCGCCCTTCTCTCCTGTATAAGCCATAACCTCAAGGTTCTCTTCTGTGATTGCGCAGTCTTCCCACCAGGTCAGATCGCCGTCGCGAACCTCGGTATCGCCATGATACCAGTTCTGCCATGCTTCGAATACTTCATAAACGAATTCCGGATCCTCTACACCAGTCGGGATCATCCATGCATTACCGGAGGAAACGTTCTTGGTATAGTTGGTTTCCTGGTCGCCGCTCGGGCCAACCGGGAACTGTACCCAGGTTACATCAAAGTCAAGCGCATAGTCTTCATTCTGAGAGGAGATCCATGCTGCATCGATCCAGAATGCTACGTTGCCGTCCATATAGTTGTTCATGTTGGAATCGAAATCATCCGCATCCCACGGAACCGCTACATTGTCAACATTGTACATATTGTAGATAAAGTCAAGCACTTCCGTTACTTCCGGACTGGAGAGGTTTTCCGTCTCGCTCATTGCGATTCCGGTGCCGTTGCTCATCAGCATCAGATAGATCAGGAAATCATAACGGGAGCCATAACCGTACTGGTCAATCACGCCGTCGCCGTCTGTATCCTGGGTCAGGGCGATCATGTACTCTCTCCACTTATCCCAGGTCCACTCACCTTTCTCGTAAAGGTCGTTCGGGGACTCCAGACCTGCTGCGTCCAGGATCTGCTGGTTGTAAGCAAGCATATACGTATTGTAGTAAATAGACTCACCACTGTTGGAGCCAAACAGATAAACGCCCTCATCCAGACCAATATCGATCGGGGAGAAGATCATCTCTTCGCTTAACACATCCGCATCCTCAGGAAGAACCTCTTCCAGATTGGTAGCGAAGCCGTTCAGAGCTGCCGGGATACCGAAGCTTAAGTCAACCTCGTAGATATCGCAGTCCGGTGTGCCTGCGAGCACGGAAGTATTGATGGATTCCTGTACGCCGCTGTAGGTCAGGTTTACAAACTCGATGGTCACATTGTAGGCTTCCTCAACCTCTGCAACAACATCAAAATGCATCTGTGCAAGCTCTTCATCCGATACGCTCGGGTCATCGTAGATGTCCGTGTTGGTGCTGTCGTAGAAATGATCATACCAGGTACCGATCGTGATGGTTCTGGTCTCAGAATCCGATGCGCTTGAGGTAATGCTGGCCATACCGACGGTCATCGTCGCGCACATTGCCAATGCAAGGGCCTTTTTCATTTTCATTTTGTAATTCCTCCTTTTTACATTTCTTATCCTGCATCGTCCAACTTTATTTCTTACCGCTTTCTCTTTTCTCCTTTAATCCGGACGGCGCGGCAAGACTGCCGCCGTCCGGAACTGCATACTTCTTTGTTTCCGCAGGCAACAAGCCAGGTGGCCTGCCAGGAAACTATTTTATGAAACGATGTCACTCTGCTGCTGTGCCAACCGTAACGCTGTAAACCTCCCATGCGCCGGAAGCTTCGCATTGCATTCTTGCGCCCCAGGTGCTCACATCGTCACCGCAGATTTCCGCGAGCTGCTCATAGGTGATCTGGCAGGTGCTGCCATTGTATACGCCTGAAAGGCTGCCGCTGCCGTCCAGATTGCCTACGCCTACGCGCATCCAGCCCGCTGCTGCATCCGGCATTACGATCCAGATGTCGCCGTTCTCGCTCGTATAGGTAATGGTCACAACTGCGCCCGGAACGAGTGCGTCAATGATCTCCTGCGGCATATCAAAGCCATCCTGAGACCAGCCGTCTCCGCTCGTCGCAAAGCCTTCAAAGTTTACAGTGTCCTTTACAGCCTTCAGCTCAGCAGCCGTGCCGACCTTCACGCTGTATACTTCCCATGCGCCGGAAGCCTCGCACTGCATTCTTGCGCCCCAGGTGCTTACATCGTCGCCGCATACCGCCGCAATCTGCTCATAAGTGATGTAGCAGGTAGTGCCGTCATAAACACCAGAATCAGAGCCGCTGCCGTCCCAGTTGCCTACGCCTACACGCATCCAGCCTGCAGCTGCATCCGGCATTACGATCCAGATCTCACCGTTCTCACTGGTGTAGGTAATCTCTACTACAGAGCCCGGTACCAAAGCGTCGATGATCTCCTGCGGCATATCAAAGCCATCCTGTGACCAGCCGTCTCCGCTTGTCGCAAAGCCTTCGAACTCAACCGCATTCTGTGCTACGATCTGATTGGAAGCTGTGCCGACCTTAACGCTGTACACTTCCCATGCGCCGGAAGCCTCGCACTGCATTCTCGCGCCCCAGGTGCTCACATCATCACCGCAAACTGCCGCGATCTGCTCATAAGTAATCTGCGCGATATTCGCGGAACCATTGTAGTAAGCACTGTCAGAGCCGCTGCCGTCATAGTTGCCGACACCTACGCGCATCCAGCCTGCAGCTGCATCCGGCATTACGATCCAGATATCTCCGTTTTCGCTGGAATAGGTAATTTCTACTACAGAACCCGGTACCAAAGCGTCGATGATCTCCTGCGGCATATCAAAGCCATCCTGTGACCAGCCGTCTCCGCTTGTCGCAAAGCCTTCGAACTCAACTGCGTTGGAAACTGCAAACAGGTTCGAACGGTCTTCCGCAGCTGCCGATGTGTATTCTGCTGTGGTATCTGCTGCCAGGACATTGCCGTCTGCATCCAGGAACGTAATGTCATCAATGTAGAAGGTTGCCGCGTCATCACCCTTGTAATCTTTTCCCGTATCATCCTCTACAGACAGTACAAGGTAGCTGCCCTCTACAAAGGACAGTCCGTCATCCGGATCTACGGTATAGCTGATCGTCTTCGGATTGCCGCTCTCCATATAGATCGACCATTCCGAATAATCCTTGTCGAGGTTCTCACCCAGGAATGCGTAAATGCATCCGGCAGCTGAATAGAAGGTTCCGCCCGGGTTTGTCATCCCGATTGTCATCTGTACTGTGGAGAGCTGGGAAATCTGATCGCCCAGAAGCGCATCCACCTGGATCGCCACATACTTCACACTTGCATCGGATGCAATCTCAAGCGCCGTAGAGCCATTGTACTCCACCAGCGACAAGCTTGCGTCTGCTGCAGCACTGTTGATCGTCTTGTCATTGCCGACAAACCCGTACAGGCCATCTTCAAAGTCGATGCTCACGGCACTGGCTTCTTCCGCGTACACCGCGCCTGAAGAAAGACCAAGCACCATTGCCGCTGTCATTGACAGCGCGATGAGTTTTCTTGCTTTCATCTCTTTTCCTCCTTGAAAGAAAATTTAGTGTAACTGTGTCTAATGCGCAGCTACAAAACAGAAATTGTTGTAACTATTTGGCACCGTACTTCGCACCTGCTGCGAAGGTGCCAGACAGTTACGCTTTGTCAGCAGCTCCGTCTCCTACCCGACGATGCCGCTTCGCTCCACTCCCTCTATAAACTGCTTCTGCAGCAGGACATAGATGATAATCACCGGTATCATGACCAGCACGACGCCCGCATCCAGATACAGCTCCAGGATGCTCGGGTCGTAGATCTTTTCCACATTTGAGATGGACGCCTCAATCGTAGAAATCTTCTTGCTGATCACAATGTTGTCACTGATCAGAAACAGCTTGGCGTAGAACGTATCGTTGTACTGCCATACAAGAGAGAAGATTGCCACCGTTACGACAGAGGGCAGTGCATTTATAAGCATGATGCGGAAATACGTGTACCAGATCCCGCAGCCGTCCACGAGTGCTGCCTCTTCGATCTCCTTCGGAAGCCCGCGGAAAAACTGATTGAAAATATAAATGTACAAGCCCGACCTTAAGCCGCACCCAAATACCGTCATGATGTACATCGGTATGGGTGTGGACAGCAGGTTGACTGCCGATCCTGTGACTGCTTTTATAATTCCAAAGATATCAAATTTCGCAAATGTCATATACAGCGGGAGCATGATCGTGTTGGTAGGGATCACGATCATAAGCACCACACAGCCGAACAGGACATTTTTAAATGGAAAATTGAATCTTGCGAATCCATAGCCGACCATAGAGCAGATAAATACCTGAATCACCATCAGTGTCAGAGAGTAAATCAGAGAATTTTTCATCGTGGTCGCATATTTCAGATACTGAAACGCCAGCTTATAGCGCTCCAGTGTCGGTTCCTGCGGTATCAGGTAAACCATCGGGCTGTAATAGTCCGAATTGGAGAAAAAAGAACTGCTGATGATGCCCAGCACCGGTCCGATGATGACATAGCAGACGCCGATGAGGAGAATCCACTTAAACACAAACAGGACGAACTTCTTCAGATTTACAACCCAGCGCGTCATATCATTAACGAACTGCGCATCCTGCGTAAAGCCCCGTATGAACGAAGAAGCGGAACCAGAGTTTTTCGCAGATTTCGCGCTCGTCTTTTTTCCTGTTTTCGTTTTTGCTTTTGCACTCGCATTCATGTCTTTTTCCTCCTTTCTTAGTTATAGTAGAACGTCCGCTTTTGAATGAATCCGCAGACAATCACGAGGATCAGACAGGTAATTGCCGTGGAACACAGACTGAACACAGAGCTTAATCCGTAATTCATTTCTGTAAAAGCAGTGGTATAAGCCAGGTCAACAACTTCCGAATTCGTAAAACTGTCAACCACAGTATAGACAACATTAGTAACTATGTGCGGCATGACCATCGGGAAGGTGACCTTCCAGAAGGTCTCATAAGCGGTCGCCCCTTCCATCTTCGCTACCTCGTAGAACGAGGACGGGATCGACTGCAGCGCCGCGATGAAAATGATGATCTGCACGCCGGAGGCATTCACAATATCGCTGATCCGGGAGACCGCGCCGGAGACATATTCAATCAGCACCTGCGGAATACCGAGCGACGAAAACATCTGAATATAGTAGGCGATGCCTACTCCTCCCGATGACTCCGCAGCCATCTCCGCACTGGCACTGGTAATACCGCCGCTCATCATGCTCCGCGCCAGATCCATCGCATCCACGATCGCGCCGGAATTTAAGATTACCGGCAGGAAGAAGATCGCTCTCACAAGTGTTCTGCCCCGGAACTTCTGGTTCAGCAGCATCGCCATAAACAGGCTGAAAAAGGTAATCAGCGGCACATCGATCAGCATATTGCCGATCGACGTCGTCAGCACCTGCTTATAGGAGGCATGGACACGGAACGCGTAGATATAATTTTCTAATCCGACAAATTCCAGCGTATAGCCGCCGCCGGTGTTAACCGTCAGATCCGATAAGGAAAACTGGACGGACATAAACAGGCTTCTTGCGTAGAACCAGACGAAACCGATCAGCCATGGCAGGATAAAGATGAATCCGGCGATGCTTCGTTTTCTGGTCAGCGTCAGAAATTTCTTTTTCGTCTTCATCCTTCTCACACTCCTTCCACCGCGTAGCTTCTTGCCGGTACCGTCACGCCATCGATCGTTTCATCCTTCGTGCCGGTGTTCACATAGATCGTCACACCGTTCGAGTAGGTGACCGCCCGGACATTGCTGCTTAGAATCTCATGCTCCACCATCGTGGCGCCATTTACATATTTCAAGGCATTGTTGACTTCCGTGTACACATACAGCGCATCATCCGACCAGGTACTATATTCTGTAGAGTAGAAATAATTGACACTGGTATTTTTGATCTCACTGGACGACTGATAAGAGAACATGTAGTGCGGTGAAGCGCCATTCTCAATCAGGCTCAGGATGATATCGGTCTCATCACTGGTGTCGCTTAAGTTGATCACATCGCCCGAATAATCAATATAGCCATGAAGCAGCATCTCGTAGAACGGTACATCCTCGTCAACGATGTAATAATCGTTGCCCGTCAACGGCACATTGATGATGTCGTCCGCATAAGCAAAGGAATAGTCATTCGCATTATTGAGCAGCACACTCTTCCCGGTCTCCTCCACCTCTGCAAGAGAACCAAGCACCACATCGAGTGCTTCCTCGCGGTCAATGACGTTCGTCCGCTTCTTGTCAGAATGCAGCTCGCTGGCGAGATCTCTTAAGGAAATACCGCTGATATCATAGTTCTCAATCTTTGTCGTAAACTTGCTGATATAGCGCACCAGGAACTTCGGCGAAATCAGTGCATACAGGTTGGAATCATATCCCAGTCCCGAGGTTTGCCGCAGCGTGGTCGGATTCACCAGACCGAAGTCCGCGATATAGCCGGAGCCGTAGTACCGCGCAGACTCATTGCCGAACGAATACCGTTTGCTGATCTCCGTCACCTTCTGGAAGGCCACATCTGCGTAGAACGTGCTTCCTGCGGAAGTAAGAGTCTCGCTTAAGGATTCCAGCGACGACTTGCTGCCCAGCTTCGATGAAATGTTGATCTGATCCACAACGCTGTGGTAATAGCCGCCGTTCATCCAGCCCTGGAAGTTCATCACCTGATTGATAATGCCGCTTGACGACAGGCTTTCCGATATCTCCTGCGCCTGCTCAAAGGTCGTCATCGCGTAAACGCCATTGTATTGTGCGCCCAGGAAGTATTTTGTCATCGTCACACCGCCGAGGATATCATAGTAGAACTTAATGTCCTCGCCGGAAGCATCCTCCTGCGCGGTCAGTACGCCTTCCTCCTCCAGCCGGTTCCGATAATAGTTCGCAGCACCGGAGTAGCTTGCGTCATCCTCCGTCAGCATCGTATAACGGATGGTCAGATTGGAATCATAATACTCGGATTCCACTACCGGCAGATCCGCCTCGTTGCCTGTCGTGCCAAACATGGAGAGCTTCTCATTTCCCCGCAATACGAAGGTCGCGTACACGTAATTGTAGCTGTTGATTTTTCCGGAGACGCCCGCCGAGATATAGGCCAGCGACGCGCCGTCCTCAATGGTGGCAAAAATGCCTGACTCCTCCTCGCGGAACAGCCCGAAGAGGGCCATCTTCACATTCTCCGTATTTTCCATCACGGTATACTCCGCCATCAGCGGATCAATGCCGTAGACATACTCGGAATAGTTGGCGACTGAAGTCCCGTTCTTCCCATTGTTAAAATAGATCAGAGAACCAGAACCGTTCGGCACCAGCATGTAGCCGTCCTCGTCCGTCCCCGCCGCTCCAAAGTACCTGAGCATCTGGATGCGGTAAATCGATCCTCCGCCATTCTCTACAACCTGACTCATGGGGATCGTCGCTTCTACGCCATCCTCCACCAGACGGTATTCCAGCGGAATCTCAAAGGAAATCGGTACCGCTCCTTCGATGCCGGAGCCCTCCATCTCACGGAGATAATCCTCCTCTGTAAATCCTGCTTCCTCAAAATACTTGTTCAGCTTACGGATCTGGGAAGCACCCGTTTTCGCGGATTCCAGAAGCTCCAGATATCCGTCCGCCAGTCCGTTCGTCGTTCCAGCCGTGTATTTCTTAGCCACCTGCTTCGCATCGTCCTCAGAGAGCTTTGACATAACCTCATTAAGAGTTTCCTCGCTGATGTACTCCGGTACAATGCCCGTCGAAGCCGTCATATCGCCAATGGTGTAGATAAAGCGAATCCCGTCCTCAATCGCCTCGACCTCCAGCTGCCCAAGCGATGTGCTGTAGCTGTAGGAATCATAGGTACCCGTGGTCCTTGAGGTATTATAATAATCCACGATCAGCTGTGATCTCATGTAATTCTTATTGGTCTCGTTCGCCGCCGCGTCGTCGTCCACGCCTGTCGGATTGGAATAAGTGATCTCCCCGCTGCGCTTGTCCACGGCCGCCACCTCAGCGGTTTCTGTGTTTGCATAGAGCTTGAATGTGTCATTCTCCGCAGCCAGCACCATGCCGTCCACATCGCTCTTCTCTTCCGAAAGAGCCGTGAATTCTGTTCCTTCTTCATACTCACTGGTGGTCAGGTAGTCCTGGTACACATTATAGGAATAGTAATGGAAAAACCACCATCCCAGTAAAGATGCCACCGTAATCAGGACGATTCCGATCAACACGAGAAGGATTTTTCTGCTTTTACTCATCGTCTCTCCTCCCCCTTATGTTCTGAAAATCAGTTCCTGATAAATGCTGTAGAAGAAGCTGTACACCTGATTGATCAGATCCGCCACCAGCAGGATCAGAAAGATGATAATCAGCATGGCCAGAAACGTCAGCAAAATTGTGAGCAGCGTTTTCCCCAGCGTGAAATTCTGTACCGTCATGATTCCCATCAGTATCATGATCAGCCCGTATGCAACGCCGATGGCCAGAATCATCCAGTAGAACGCCTGCTCCCCGTCCGCCACAAACTGGCTGACGATCGTCGCCAGATTAAAGCAGAAGATCATCGGGGTCATCCCGTAGCCAATCGCGATCGCAATATCCTTCATCCGCCCCTCGCCTTCCATCAGGCAGGTAATCGACCAGTTGCTCACACAGAACAGCAGATACAGAAGCAGTACCGCTCCAAGCTCTGTCAGGCTGTTCACCGTCCGCGGGTCCGTGTCATTGACCACAAAGCTCGCCAGCAGGCGGTTCGCGGAAAAGCTGAAGGAAAAGAGCATTACCAGCACGACCGCAATCGGCACGCTTCCCCGTCCGCGGTGGCGGATCTCATAATAAGCATCCATCGGATGGCTCACCGTGTAAAATGCGTATTTCCATTTTTCTTTCGAAAATAAACTGTTCATTTACGCAAGCCCCCCTTCTGCCGGTTTCTTCGGATTTTTCCGTCTTTTAAGCACCTGCCTGACAATCATCCAGAGTACGATCACCACAACGATTACCGTGAGCACGGAGCCGACATTCTCCGTCAGGATCTCGTTCCGGTAGCGCTTCCAGGCGATGGAATAATATTTCTGGTTCATGCCGAGCTTTAAGTATTTCATCGCCAGCTGGTTCTCGCCGGCCGTCAGATATGCCTTGCCGATACCGGTATTCGCCAGCTCGTTGTTCTCATCAAGCTCCAGTACCCGCTCCCAGAGCTCCACAGCCTGTGTCTCGTCGCCATCGTAGCGAAGCCCGGTTGCCTCGTTAATCAGCGAACCATACTCGGTCGCTGAGAAGATCATGATCGAACCATAATAAGAATCCAGCACGATCAGGTTGTTGCCGCACTCATCGATCGCGATGGGCGTGTTGAAGGTACCCTCCTGCGTCCCGAGACCGCCAAAGATATAAAGCAAATTGCCCTCACGGTCATAAGTGAATATGCGTCCGCGCTTGCGGTCCAGCACCGAGTAGATGCCTTTCCCGCGGTAGGTCACATCTGTAAACTCTGATGGGCCGGCGTAGGTGCCATAAGTACCGGTCGTAAGATCGCCGCCGACGTTCCCGTTTTCACCCTTCTGGACCACGTCTTCGCCGCTTGGATTCAGACGCCGCACGCCCTGCTCACCATCTGAATCAATGTTGGACGCGTAGACAAAGCCATCTTCATCCACATCAATTCCCGTAAACTCAGTTGGAATATAGAGCTGCTGGTTTGCACGCTCTTCCTTGCTCGCCAGCCTTCTCCAGAATTTCTCCCAGAGCGTAATCTTTACTTCAATGGTTCCAAAATATCCGATAAAGGAACCTCCGTCGTCAAAGACCAGAATTCCTTCAAACGCATTCTGGCAGATGACATAAACACGGTCCGCATAGTCGACCGCCACCTTCAGAGGAGTAAAGACAAAACCATCCTCCAGAATATTCGACTGCGGATTGTCCACAATCTTGACAAACTCTCCATCCAACGTCAGCACGACAATCCGTTTATTACCGGAATCCGCAATATAAAGCTCTTCGTTTTCCGATACAAACACCCCATAAGGAGCACTGAACGAATCTTCTTCTCCATTGTTGTCAAAGGTTTCAATTACCTGCAGTACCTCATCCATGTCGGAATTGAGTACCACAATGCGGTTGTTGCCGGTGTCCGCCACGTAGACCAGACCTGCATCCGATACATAGAGATCCTGCGGCTCAGCGAAATTGCCGATCCCCAGCGAATCTCCGGTCACGGATCCGGCCGGCACATAGGGAGCCGGTGTATACACAATATCGTTCCAGTATGTATAATTATAGGAATCATAAGGCAGCTCATCCGCCAGCGCCTGCAAAGGCACCAGAGCCAGAATCAGCAAAGCGGTCAGAAGGCTCAAAGCTCTTCTTTGAAAACCGCGCCGCGGGCGGGATGTTCTGTGCTTTTTTATACTTTCTCTCATTCCATCCCCTCCCGTTATTCTTTCATACCGGAGGTCGTCATCGTCTCCAGTACGTTGCTCTGGCAGATCAGGAAGAAGGAGATCGGCACGATGGCGATGATAAAGGTCACCGCAGCCGCCGCGCCCGCTCTCGCTGTACCGCCTGCCGAAATCTGCTGCAGCGCATACTGCAGAGGTTTCAGCTCCTCATTGCGCAGGAACAGGCTTCCTGTATTGCCCCACATCTGCTGGAACTGGAAAATTGCCAGTGTCAGCCATGCCGGCTTGACGTTCGGCATCACGATGCTCCAGAAGATTTTCCACTCACTCGCGCCGTCCAGCCGGGCCGATTCCAGCAGGGCGTCCGGTATCTGTTCCATGAACTGTTTCATCAGATAAAGACCCATGCCGTAGGAAAAGGCCGGTAAAATCAGCGCCGCGTAGGTATTGTTGATATGCAGCCAGCTGATGATCAGATACTGCGGTACCTGCGTCACCTGCCAGGAAAACATCATGGACAGGACGACCATATTGAACAGGATTGTCTTACCCGGGAAGTTATGCTTTGCCAGCGGGTAGGCTGCCAGGGAAGCAAAAATTACATGACCTACCATACCTCCGCCGGTGATGATGATCGTGTTCAGTATGTACCGCGAAAACGGCACCCAGGAATCGTTCATGATCACGAACAGATCCGTAAAATTGTCCAACGACGGATTCCGCACAAAAATCTTCGGCGGGAACTGGAACAGCTCATCCAGCGGTTTTAATGCGTTGTTGATAATCATCACCAGCGGCAGCGCCATAAATACGCCGCAGATCGCCATGATCACAAACAGCAGGGTGTTGCCCGCCATTGAGCGGTTCAGTTTTTTCTCTCTCGGACGCTTCCAGAAAGGAATCTTCCGCAGATTTTTCCTGAGGGCAGCCTCTTCGGATGTCTTTGCTCTGCTCATTCGCCTACCCTCCTTAATACTCTCTGCACCAGCTGGTTCGTGCCCACCATCAGCAGGAAGAGCACGGTCGCGATCGCGGACGCGTAGCCCATCTCAAATCGCGTGGACCCATAATCCAGAAGGTGCGTGACCACAGTCGCGCCCGCATAGTTTACAGACGGGTTGCCAGCCAGCTGAATGGAGATATCCGCTACCGCGAAGGACTGCGTAATCTGCATCACCGCGCCGAACATCAGCTGCGGCTTCATCGCCGGAAGCGTCACATACCAGAGCTCCTGCCAGCGGTTCTTGATGCCGTCGAGCGCCGCTGCCTCATAGAGGTTTTTATCCACAGTCTGCAGACCGGCGATAAACGACAGGAAGCCGGTACCAAGAGACAGCCATAGCTGTACGATAATCAGCATCGGCAGGACATATTTTTCCGTCTTCATCCAGCTGATCGCTTCATCGATAATGCCCAACCTCAGCAAAATACCATTCAGGTAGCCATAGCGGTCGCCGGTCAGGATCAGGTTCCAGACCATATAGGCGTTGCCGCAGATGCTCGGCGCATAGAAAATCAGAGTCAGGAACGTGCGGAGCGGTCCCTTGAAATCATTGATAATCCACGCGAACAGCAGACAGAGGATATAACTGATCGGACCGGTGATCACCGCAAAAATCAGGGTATTTTTCAGCGCGATCATAAAAATGTCATCCTCAAGGAACAGCTTGATGTAGTTGTTCCATCCATTGAATGTCGGCATCTCCAGCATATTAAAATAAGTAAAGCTGAAGAAAATCGACATCAGCACCGGCAGCACCGTAAACAGGAAAAACAGGATAAAAAACGGTGCCAGCATCGCGTAGCAGGTCTTGTTCTTTTTGATCTGGTAGCGCAGCGTCTTCTGCTTTGCAGCGATCTCAGCAGCGCTTGCAGGAGCTGCTGCAGCGCCCGGATCTTTCTTTCTGCTCATACTCTCGGTCTCCTTCCCTAATCTACTCAAAGCCCATCCATACGAAGTAAGGATTTACCGGCCTTGTTTTATCGTCCTGCCTGCCTTAACAGCAGACAGGACAAATCTTTTTATTCAGCCAGCGTAAGTCCCAACTCGGTACGTTTATAAGTAATTTCCGCGTTGATATAAAGTACCTTGTCCATCAATTCCTCACGCGGCGAGGCCGTATCCAGATTCGTCACCACCGAGTAGAAGGCGTTGTAGACGTTTCTCCAGGAATAATAGCCGCCCGGCACCTGCGGGATGCCGTCCACCCACTCGAATGCTGCTTCCAGTGCCTCCATGTCATCCACCGGCCATGCCATATTTTCAAAAGCTTCCAGGTTTGCGGTCGGCACACGCGCTGCGGAACCCATCAGACTCTCCATCTCTCGTCCGTACTGCGTCTGGACATCCGCCGAGGTCCACCATTTGAGGAACTCCCAGCACTCCTCCGGATAATCCGTGCTCGCCATGATCATGCTCGCAAGACCCGTGCAGGCCACGCTGTGGTCAACCGTTCCATCCTCCTGCTCCGTACCCGGTATCTGTGTGAAACTCCAGAGACCGTCGATATCCGGCGCAGACACCACCAGGTTGTTATAAACAGTATAGTCCGCAATAATGATCGGACACTCACCGGTACGGAACCGCTCCTCCACGCTCGTCTCGTAATCGAGGCCGTAATCCGTATAATACTCACAGAATTCCTTAAATACATTGACTGCCGTATCGGAATCCAGCGCTGAAGCCGTGCCGTCCTCTGTATAGTAAGAACCATCATTCTGGTAAAGCAGCGAAGCAAAGAGCTGCTCGGTCGGCAGCATACCGAATTCCATCTGGTTCTGCGCCAACACCGTCATAACCACCTTGACATCATCCCAGGTCTCCGGTACATCCAGTCCCAGTTCCTCCAGAATATCTTTCCGATAGAACATTACCGGGAAGGTAGTGGTCTCCGGCAGTGCATAGGTCGCTCCCTCAAACTGAAGTGCCTCCATTGCCGCGCTGGAGAACCGCTCCGTCACCTCCTCCAGATCATCAAACTGGGAAAGATCCAGTACCGCATTACGAATACCATAGTTGACCGGCGTATCATTGCCTGTATTTAAGACCGCCCCGGCGATACCATTCGTATTCGCGACCTGAATCGCAACGTCAGGGCCTTCCCCGGCAAGCTCCGCCTTTAAGAGTGTACTCATATCTACAAGCTGAACGTTTACATTAATGTTATATTCACTCGTAAACGTCTCATCAATCATGGACTTGATTACATTCGCCTGATCGCGGCCGGTACCGATCCAGAGCGTAATCGTCGCCCCCTCATCAGAATTGTCCGCCACGTTGCCGATCTGGTTGTAATCAATAATAAAGGAATAATACAGCCGGCTGCACTCATAGCTGACCCTGCTCCAGAACGATGTATTCTCATAAGTGATCGTCTGATCTGCCGAATAAATGTTGATCCGGTCGATCGCCAGCGGCTGCTCAATCACCTGTGTAATCCAGTTGCCGCAGGCACGGACATTCGTCTTATAGGAGCTGATCGTGCGCACAAAATACTCCGGATCCTTTATCAGGTCATCCAGCTGATCGCGCATAGTGATCAGCACCGTTTCCTTATCGGATTTCTCACCGATCAGCGCTTCAAGTGCCTCAATCGCGTCATTGAGCTGATCCCGCACTGCTGTGAGCTCATCCACCAGGCCCGGCAGCGTACTCTCAATCTGATAGTCGCGGTAGGTATCCGGCGACACGCCCGTGATCTTGATGATCTCGCGGTAAATACTGTTCAGCTGCGTCACACAGTCCTGCACCTCGCTGATGATGTCGGAGAAGTCGCCCAACACCACCTCCATGCGGATGGTGTGATGTCCCTCTTCTAAATAGAAGGAATACGCATTTCCATCCACATCCGAGAGCACATCCTCCCGCCAGCTGGAACTGTAGGTGAAGCCGTAAGCCTCCAGCTCCTCAAACGGCACCTCGCCGTCGATCGTAATCCGGCGCGACACATAGATACCGCGCACCGTATTTTGTGCGTCATAAAGCGAAATATTGTAATAGCCGCTCTCCGGTACATCGAAATCCCATTCAATCCACTGTCCGACCAGCCGCCAGGAATTGCCGCCGATGGTATTATTCAGCAGCGCCTTCGCACTCGACGGAGAAACGGACGGCGAAGACTGATCCTGGATCGGATAAAGCATCTGGGAAGAACTCTTTGTCGCATTCTCACCCTCAATGGTAATGCTGATGCCCGATGTATTCTCCGCTCCTGCCGCATCCTGCTCTGCTTTCACTTCCTCATAGGAGGACGTCTCCTCGGCCTTGCAGAAGGTAATGGAATTGATCACCATCGGCTCACGCTCAGAAAGCAGAGAGAGTGTGTGCTCTCCCTCAGTCAGATAAACCTTCAGCGGCGAAGTAATATAGCCATCACTGTCATAGACATAGCTGCTGATCCATTCCGGCGCCTCAGTCATACTGGGCTTGTTGTCATTGCCCTGATTGTCCTTGCCCCAGTCATAGGTGGCAGAGCCGCTCTCATCCGTCTCGCCCGCTTCTGCGTCAAAGACCCATACACGGTTAAAAGAGATCAGTGCCAGTTCCTCATAAGGCAACTCCCCGTCAATGAAAATCGCACGTTCAATCGAAGAGCCCTTTCCTTCAATCGGGAAGTAATTCAAAACGATACTGTAGAAGCCCTCTTCTTCCACGGTAAACGTAAACTCCGCCAGAGAGTCTTCGCTGGTGTATACACTGTCACCCTCAAGCCCTTCATAATCCGTATAAATCACCGAATCTACCGTCTCATCGGACTCGTCATAACGGTCCAGGTCATCCGCGGTCACTATAATCTCTGTATCCGGATAGACCTCCTCATACTGCGTCAGATATTCCTTGTAATCCGGAATCGAGTCATCGACAGTATAGGTGCTCACGATATCATCGAACTCATCCATCGTCATGTTCGTCGCCGCAGTGTTGATCGCCATCATCGATGTGAAAACCATCACTCCGACCAGCAGATGAAATAGCGAGGACAGTCTGCGGTTCTTAACAAATGCCACAGACCGCTTACGCTTTCTGGGAACCGCCACGGATGCCGCGCGTCTGCTTTTTTTGGGAACTGCCATTGTAGATGCCATCTCTCATTTTTCCTTTCCTTAATTAGTTGTCCTTATCCTTTATTCTTTTCAAGCTTTTTCCTGCCGGCTTTCTTCACACGATCTTTATCCGATTTTCCAGTGTCATAGTACCAGGCGTCCTCCTGCCCTTCCTCCGGCTTCGGCATGTAAGCCAGCAATGCCGGCTCCATCATAAACGTGATCACCAGGCACCAGAGTCCCGGGATAAACAGGATACATGGCATGGGCAAAATGTAAAACAGCAGCCATGCAATTCCCGCAGTCCCCGCCATAATGACCACCGTATACGGGAAAAATCGAATGCACATCAGAAACGCCAGCTTCCAGCAATTCGCCAGCTTCATCTCAAACCGCGACAATACCGGAAATACATACACAGCCACCGCCGCACTTAAGAGCATCAGCACATTGTAAACGATCACCATGTGCGTCCGCTCATTCACCTGCGAATAGCGTCTGCCCAGGTAAAGCAGGCCAAACCACACCGCAAGCTCAAGCACCAGCAAAATGCCTTTTTTTATCGTCCGTTTCATGGAGCCAAAATACTCCTTCACCGGAGCGCCTCTCTCCCGCCGGACGCTCTTGATCGTCGCGTAGTAAAAGGAGGTAAGCGCTGAGCCGACTGTTACGATCGGTATGCAGCTGAGCAAAAATACCATATTCAGCAGAATCAGTTCCCCGGTCCGGTAAAGAAAATTCATCACTTTTCCGTCCTGAGCAAAGATTTCATCCAGTTTTTTCCGCATGCTGCTCTTTCGCTTCCCTTCTTCCCTTTCGGTTCTTCTCCAGTCCTTTTCGCCTGCCATGAGTATCCAGCCAACGCGCAGTTTTTCATCATCATCCAACGCGTTTTGCCATCGTTCCTGCTAAAGAAACACTCCCATCCCACAGACTGCAGACATTGTCTCTTCCTCGCAAGTATTTCCAGAGCTTGTAAAATGGATCACATATTATTCATCACGGATGGGATACGCCGTCAAATCCGGCAGCTCGTCCAGCGTAATTACCGCATCGCTCTCATACACCTTCACCAGCATCTCGCTCTCTGTGTACTGATCGCTGTAAGCATAGATGGACATGCTCTTTGCGACAAACTCGCCGCCCCAGGTGCACCAGAAGCCCCACATGGCTCCATCTCTTACCGCCAGATCCGGGTCAAACACACACCCGTTTTCTGAGAGAACCACCATCTTTGCCGGAGAAGTATAATTCACAGCCTGCAGGTATGTATCAACTTGTGAAGTATATACGTGTTCGCCCGGATAAATATCCTCGCCGATAATATCCACATATTCATCTCCCGGATACCAGTCAGCGTCCTGTCCGTTCCACAGCCAGATCAGATTATTGAGGCCATATACATTCGTCAGCTGATCGTAAAGCAATATATAGAGCTGCTTATAAGCTTCCGCGCCCGAAGCGCCCCACCAGAACCAGCCGCCGCTTGCTTCATGCAGAGGGCGCCACAGCACCGGTACGCCCGCATCCTGCAGGATAGAAAGCTGCTCCGCAATCGCCGCGATATCCTCCAGAAGAAGCTGATAGCCCTCTTCATCCTCGCCGCTCATGATCGCCGCGAGATCAATATTTGTGCCTTCCACATAAAATCCGTTATACCATTCGCTGGTAAGATACTTTGACGGCGCGTTCCAGTGCCAGCAGAAGGTCACAATTCCGCCATTCTCCCAAAACTGGATCGCGTACTGTGTCGCGTTGGAGGTACTGCCGTTTTCCGCCCTTGAAGGGGAATATTCAATGAAGTCAAGTCCCAGAACTGCCGGGTATTTTCCTGTCTCCCGGTAAACTACCGTGAATTCCTTGCCGTACTGTCCATTCTCGGAGTACTGCCCGGAAAGAATCGATGTGCCATAATGATCCGCCAGATAGCTCATCAGCCGTTTCGCGTTGTCTGTCGCATTTTCATTGACCAATGCCGCGGATACCTGATAAATAGAAGAATCAATTTCCTCGGAGGGGGTCACCTCCAGCCGGTCCAGGTATACCCATCCCCAATATTCCGAATAAGTTACCTCATGCGTCCCCGCCGTCAGATAAGCACGCTTTAAGACGGAATCCGCAAAGTTCTCTTCCTCAATCGAGACTGTGCCAAGGTTTTCCCCATCTACAATCACATAGTTTTCTTTATAACCGCCCATGCTCGCTGTGACGAAATTAAGGTCGTAAAATCCATCCGCTTCCACCGAAATTGTAAACGTGCATGCATCGCCCTCTTCTGAAAAACCAGTGGCATACCCCGTCCCATCGTAGCCGGACATTTCTGAATCCGCATGTACATTTCCAGTAAAGGCTGCATCCTCTGCCTCGTAGACCAGACTGGCTCCGTTATCTTTTGTTTCTTCCGCAGCCGCAGTCTGTGCCATGCATGTCACTGCCGCCAGAGCGCAAAGCATCCCCCAGCAAATCCTTCTTTTCATCTTTCCCCCAAATGCCCTCTCTTGCTTCGATCGTCCGCCGTGCTTCCTGATTACCCAATTAAGCTATTAATTTAGGTTACAGTATACTCAAAAAGGGAAACACTGTCGTTATTGTTTTGTGCTTTTTATTATTTATTTGTGCGCGCAAATGTCAATTTCAGCTATATAGCCAAAATATTTGTGTCATTTTTGTGAATTTTTCACAACTATATCTGTTGGAGTTTTTCATTATACCAACCAATTTTCCCTATATTTTTTAAGTAACTAAAAATCTTTAACCACTGTGCGTCTCCAGGCGGGTGGTCGGCACATCCGAAGGTCAGCCCGTCTGTCCCACGCCATCCTCGTCCTTTGTTTTTGAAATGAAAAACCTGGAATGGAAGAATCATCTTAATAAGCAGATCAGCTAAGGCAAAACCAGGCAAAACTGTATCTGTCTCATTTTAAGAATCAAATAGACTTTGCGTTTCTTTTATGCTAAAATTTCAGGAAGAAAATCCAGAAAAGAGTGGCACACCTGCTTCATCAACAGCGAACTATTACCCTGATACGTTGCTTCACGGGAATAAACGCGCAAGTACATGCCCTAATATGGTGATTGAAATGCAAGTTACAGAATTGTTTCCATCTATATTGGAAGAAGCTCTGCTGCAATATTCGGAAGGAGCTATCGCCGATTTTTCGCCCGATTTTTACACCTCTCTGCCCGAGCTGCAGGAGCATCTGCTTTATCCGTGCGCAGGAGGCAAACGTGTCATCCGGCGGCCGGATTTTTTCGCGCTGCAGGATGTAGACTGTTACATCCTTCTCTATACCAAAGAAGGCAGCGGATCCATTCACGCGGAAGGCGACAGCCGTGTTCTTGAGCCTGGCAGTCTGCTTTTATGGGACTGCCGGGATTATCTGCAGCTAAGACCTGTCACCCCCGAATGGCAGATTTTTCTGCTGTTTTTTGGCGGAAATGCAGCAGAAGTCTATTACGAGGAGATCTGTAAGATCAGCTTCCCCGTGTTTTCGCTGCCGGAAAAATCCACCTGCACAGATCAGCTCCGCCGGATTATCGAGCTGGGCACGGTCACCTCACCCCACCATGCGATCGAGGAAAACAGGCTGCTGACGGACATTCTCTCTGATCTGCTGTTTTCCCTGCATATGGAGCATTTAGACGTAAAAGCTGCCCCCCCATATCTGTCAAAAATCAAGTCCCTGTTTGACACGGAATATCAGAAAGACTATTCCGTCACCGAGCTGGCAGCCTCGGCAGGGATCAGCCGCTATCGGCTCAGCCGGGAATTTGCCAGCCAATTTGGGCAGATGCCCGTAAAATATCTGAACAATGTGCGCCTCAATCACGCATGCGCGCTGCTGGAAACAACAAACATGCGCGTTCATGAAATTGCCGCGGCGGTCGGCATAGACAGTGTGACGCATTTTATCTCCCTTTTCCGCGCAAAAACAGGCAAAACTCCAGCCGCCTACCGGCAGGGATACCTGGCGCTTCTGGACGTCAGTCCGGATGAAGACGAGACACAACTCTGAATAAATTGAAAGCAGCTCCGGACACTTTATCACTTGTGTCCGGAGCTGCCCGTCAGTCACTGATGTTCTGAGAAATTATCCCAGCAGCCAGTTATACATTTCTTCATACTTTCTCGCGGAACTGCCCCAGGAGAAATCCACTGCCATCCCGCGGTCAATCATCTTGTTCCACTCGCGCTTTTTATTATAATAGACATTCATCGCGTATTTCAGCGTATTGTACATCTCGTGCGCATTGTAATTCGCGAAGCTGAATCCGGTACCGGTGCTCTCGTACTCATTATATGGCTGCACCGTATCCTTGAGACCGCCGGTCTCGCGGACGATGGGCACTGTGCCATAACGAAGACTGATGATCTGAGAAAGCCCGCACGGCTCAAACAGTGACGGCATCAGGAACGCATCACAGGAAGCGTAAACTTTGTGTGACAACGCCTCGGAATAGAAAATATTCGCGGAAACCTTGCCCTGATACTTCCAGGCAAAATGGCGGAACATGTTCTCATACTTCTCCTCGCCTGTGCCCAAGACTACAATCTGAATATCGTTCTGACACATCTCGTCCATCATATGCGCGATCAGGTCAAAGCCCTTCTGGTCCGTCAGGCGGGAGACGATCCCTACCATAAACCGGGAATCATTCTGCTCCAGGCCAAGCTCTCTCTGCAACGCTCTCTTGTTCTTAATTTTTTCCTTGCGGAACGTCTTTGCGTTGTAATGATGCTCAATCAGCGGATCGGTCTGCGGATCCCATACATCATAATCAATGCCGTTTACAATGCCGCGGAGATCATTTGCGCGCGCGCGCATCAGTCCGTCCAGCCGCTCTCCGTAAAATGGCATCTTAATTTCTTCCGCATAAGTATCGCTCACGGTCGTGATCGCGTCCGCATAGACAATCCCGCCCTTCAGATAATTGGCATCGCCGTATGCTTCCAGCTTATCCGGGGTAAAATAATCCGCGGAAAGTCCTGTAATATCCCGCACCGTTTTCACATCCCAGACGCCCTGGAATTTCAGATTATGAATCGTAATCACAGACTTAATGCCGCGATAGAAATCGCCCTCCTGGAAACGGTCCTTGAGCATCACCGGAATCAGGCCGGTCTGCCAGTCATGGCAGTGTATAATGTCCGGGCGGAATCCGATGGATGGCAGTGCTGAAAGCGCCGCCTTGGAGAAAAAGGCAAACTTCTCAATATCCTGATAGATATTTCCGTAGGGCTTCGGTCCGGAAAAATAATATTCATTATCAATAAAATAGAAATGAACTCCATCATACTCCATCTCAAGTATGCCGACATACTGAGATCTCCAGGAGAGATTCATATAAAAATGCGTGACATACTTCAGCTGGCTCTTCCACTCTTCATTCATGCACTGGTATTTCGGAAGAATCACGCGGCAGTCAAATTCTTCTTTATTAAAGCATTTCGGGAGCGAGCCAACCACATCTGCCAACCCACCCGTCTTGATAAAAGGAGTAGACTCCGATGCGACAAATAAAATATTCTTCATAAATAGACCCCCAATAATTGGTACGCCAAAAATCGCCTGTCATAAACACTTTTTTTGCAAAACAGCCTTCAATGTTATTTATATCAGGCGAAATATCCGGCATCACGCTTTATTCTCAACCATCTGTTTTAACTCGTCAATTGAAATATTTTTTGACTTCATGATGGTGATGACTTCCTTCATCTGTGCCTCTTCCTCTGCCTTCTTTTGCGCGGCGTTCAGTTCCTCGAGTTCAGACTGAAGTGCTTCCTTCTCATCTGTCAGCGCCGCGATTTTATTCGCATAGCTGGTAATCTTCTCATCCAGCGCGTCGATCTTAGCAATAATAATCTCCTTTTTTGATCTTCTTTCACGTGCCATTCCAATGACCCTCCTGTTATTTTTTGCAATAAAATTATATGGCAATTCATGGAAAAAGTAAAGACACAAATTTATTATTATGCGCACTGCCTCTGCTTGCTGATTCCGTCCGAAAGCTCAGGATCAATTCCCGGCAAATGTCATATTCAACGCTTCCGAAATCGTAAAGCTCAGATACTTCACAGTCTCATCAATATCTTTCGGTGTCACGAACATGGTATTGAGATGCGGGGAAATCAAATGATGAATCATTTCATGTTTTTCTGCCTGATCAAGGGTGCCAAGCGTACCTCCGAGTTTCTTCATCGAATCCGACTGATCCATCTGGGCGACCAGCTCTTCCATCGTGTCATTTACAATCGTCGCCGCGTCTACCACCGTCGGCACGCCGACCGCAATCACCGGGATTCCCAGTGATTCCTCATTGATTGCATCCCGGTGGTTTCCGACGCCGGAGCCCGGATTGATCCCCGTATCCGTGACCTGGATCGTCCGGTTCAGCCGTTTTGTGCTGCGCGCGGCCAGCGCGTCGATCACAACCACGATCCCGGGCTTTGTTTCCTCCACCACACCACGGATAATTTCCAGCGTCTCCATTCCCGTCTGCGCCATCACGCCCGGCACAATCGCGCTGATTTCTCCTGAAGTCTCCATTCCTGACGGCATTCGCCCGTATTCCTTGATCATATGCCGTGTGATCCGCAGATTATTCACCACATCCGGACCAAGCGCGTCCGGCGTCACCTCCCGGTTTCCAAGTCCCACCACCAGCACCGAATCTTTGTGGCCGTCCATCAGATGATTCAGATGCTTCGCCAATTCTTGTGAAATTTCACGGTGATAATCTTCATCCGGCGAAGACATATTCGGCGCCTCTATCGTAATATACGTGCCGACCGGTTTCCCCATCGCTTTCGCCCCATTCTCTGTCTCAATCGTCACCGTCGTGGTGTAAATCTCCCGCTCCTCATCGACGTCTTCCTTCACCCTTACCCCGCGTATTCCAGTATCCATATCGTGCGTATCCGCGCCATTCTTCTTCCAGATATCCGAAGACGCAGCAGAACGTCGAAGACGCGGCGCCGCCATTTCCTCACAAATTTCCTTAGCTTCCAGAGCCAGATCCGTCCGTATCTGAAATTTTCCCAGCATGTTTTTCTCCCCCCTTGTAATTTACGGTCTTTTCACGAGATGACTATCTTCATTATCTGCATTCATGTTCGAAACATTTTTCCATCATGATTTGCATCGCCTTTTTGCGCATCATCTTCCCGTTACTGATTCCGTTCTTTTTTCACTGCCGTTTTATATTCTATAGTCTGCCGCAATTTCAGAAAAATATGTAAAAGGCGCTGTGCAGGTGGCAAACCTCACACAGCGCCTTTGTTCTTAATGTTTTTGTTCTTAATGCTTTGCTTATTACTGCTGTTTTTACTTAAGCAGCATTCTTATCCTCTGCCAGTACGCTGATCCACCCAGCATTGTTCTCTAGGATTGCCGGGTCATAGCGCTCATACAGATATCCTTTTACTGCCTTAAAGTAACTGCCAGTTATAGTCGTTTTTCCTCCAAACAGAAGGAAAATCGCCGACTCACCGGTTTCAGTGAACTGCCCGCCGCTGATTATCACGGTAGCATTATCATATACTTCCACAAGATCATTTGCACCCTTGAATACACCATGCTTGATAACCAGAGTTCCCTCATCCACAACATAGAAAATCGGCTGTGTCTGCTTATTATCTTCAATTTCAGGAATCTTAAAGGTGCCACCGGTAACGGTCATTTTCCCACAAGTAGAAGCGATGAAGTTATACTTGCTTGTAAAGTTTCCGTAACGTATAATAACTGTCGATTTGGCACTGTTCCAAAGGAGTCTGCCATAAGAGCTGAACGTACCTCCGGTAATCGTCAGCTTCCCTTTGGACGTCAGGTTGGCAAACATCGCTCCATCCTCATTTACTTTAAAATCAACATCAGACTCACTTGCCATGCTGTCAGTGAATGTACCGCCGCTGATCGTCAGGGTTCCCTTATTGATCACAGTCCCGTTCTTTTTTCCTTTAAAAGTGCCTTTTTTGATCGTCAGCTTTCCGGTGTTGGTGATGAGCGCAGTACTCACATTCTTTTCCGTTTCGTTGCTGACAAAGGTACCACCTGTGACGGTCATCGTTCCCGCGTTGGTAATCATTCCCCGATAAGTTCCGCTCGAAATCTTTACCGTCGCTTTCGAGGAGGCCTTCAACACTTTCCCGGTTGTGGCGGTCTGCTTGATCGTACCATTCTTGATCGTCACAGTCCCAGCTTTGACATACAGATACGCCGATTCTCCCTTAAAGGTAATGACGTGCTCGTTCAGATTCAGCACAAAGCTTTTGCCCGAGCGGCTGATGGTAAGCACATCCGAATAAGAGACATTTTTCTGCAGGGTGATCGTCTGGCCACTCTTTACCTTTTTCACTGCAGCTTCCAGAGAGGTATACTTCGTACTTCCAATCTTCGCCACCGTACTTGAGGACGCCGCCATGGACGGCAGGGCAAACAGCGCGGACACCAGCATCGCCGCCAGAAGCGGCAGAAACAGTTTTCGGATCCTTTTCATGTTTTTTCCTCCTTTGGATTTATTGTGAGGCCATTATAGTTGCGAATTCCGATAAAACGGAGCGGCTGTTCCGCGCCAACGGCGCGCTCAGTC
>JAJBVE010000016.1 GCA_020859995.1 Clostridiales bacterium | reverse complement strand
TCCGGAGCGGTTGGCTTTTGATTCCGGCACTGTTATTTGGTGTTGCCGCAGTGACGCAGATTGTTCAGGGCAGCGGCGCTGTGGAGAGTGAAGCGCTTTTGCTTCCTCGAAATGTGGTGCTGATCGGCGGCGTGGTTGTCTATATCGTGCTGCTGGTTGGAACCAGTATACTTTTAAAGCGGCAGGTAACGACAGAACTGTTTCTGATTGTCGGATGGACGACTCTGATGTTTCTGGAACTGAACGCTCTGTTTGCGCAGGGACAGTTTATGAAATCAACGGTGATCGTGTTTCTTGTCATGACGCTGATTTTTGCTGTTGTCAGTATGATTTGTTACCTTCTATATTATGGTCTGGATAAAGTGAAGGGTTATGTAGATGGTATGATACCGCTTCTTCTGGTAGCAGTTATGATGGCTGTTGTCACGGCTGGGGGAGTGATCTCTCACAAGTGATTTTTCGCAAAACACAATACTGCAGAAGGAATGGACTCATAAGGCACGTTATATGACTATCAAAAGAGTGAAAGCGACAATGGGCACGGTACAGAAAGAGATCTCACCTTATGTACAAAAACATGTATTTGGACGGGACACGATTGATACAAATGACATCCAACGGATTGCATCTCTGCTTCTGGGACAATATAACAACGTTTCAATTTCTCAGGGACTGGGTCGGGGGAAGGACGGAAAGCCCTGGCTGAAAATAACGGTAAAATCTTTCCCGTTCAATGAAGATAAAGTACTGGAAGTTACAGGCATTCCGTATAGAAAAGAGAAAAAGAAGAGGGGTGATCTGGACTGGATCGATCGCATAGAGGAATTTGAGACTTTTATGGATGATTAGTCATCTTTATCAAAATTGACGGGAGGGAAATCAGAATGAACGAGATGTTGCAGACAATTATGGAACGACGTTCCACACGGAAATATAATGACAAATCGGTCACGGAGGGGCAGCTGGCCGACATTCTGGAAGCCGGGCGTTATGCTCCGACCGGAGGCAACTGCCAGACGGTTCACTTTGTTGTGATTACGAATGAGGAAATCCGGGAGAACCTGCGGGGATTGGTTCAGGAAGCTTTTTTACAGATGGAACTATTCGATGATCAGTACGCCAGTATCCAGAATTCCATCAAGCTGTCAAGACGAGGAAATTATGCGTTTGACTACCATGCACCGATTCTGGTCGTGGTTGCAAACCGGAAGGGATACCCGAATGCAGTCGCGGACTCCGCCTGCGCACTGCAGAATATGATGCTGGAAGCGGAAAGTCTGGGCGTCGGCTCCTGCTGGATCAATCAGCTGCACTGGCTGGATGAAAATCCTTCCATTCGTGAATTCCTGGAATCAAGGCGGAGGAAACGATATGCGGTGCGCTGGCACTGGGAAATTATGATGAGAAGCAGCCTGTAAAACCAAGGATCGGAATGCAGGTGGATTATATCAGGTGACTCAATTTTGGATGGCCGCGAATATCGAACGCAAATGGTGACGCGAATGAAAAATCATGAAATGATAGATGGGAAGCTCCTGCAGACAAACAAAAAGTATTCCCAGCTAAAAAAGAAGCAAAAAGACAAGATAGCGGTCTGGATGTACGAAGAGACCAGAAAATATTATGAGAGAACCGGCAAATATCCGATGGAGCATCACGATGATGAGGTTGTGGATGAGGTCTACGAGAGGATTACGGAGGCAGACATCTGGGTTCCCTATGGAGAAGTGGCCAAACATTACCATGGTGTGAGAACCAAAATTATACGCTGCATCCGCCGCGAGGAAGCTGAAAAACAGCATCCACCGGAAAAGGTGATCTTCATGAACATGTGTATGCTTTGCGACGGTGATCAAGTGCTCGCTCTGGACAAGACAGGAAGCAGTTACAATGGCACCACCTTTCCCGGAGGGCATGTGGAAGCCGGAGAGACATTCTCAGAAGCAGTTGTCCGCGAAATGAGAGAAGAAACCGGACTGACCATTCATCATCCGGTACTGAAAGGAATTTATCACTGGTACCGAGATGGTTTACATAATGTCGGATTGCTTTATCGCGCTGACACTTACGAAGGGGAATTGAAAAGCTCTGAAGAAGGACAGGTTTACTGGATTTCGCGGGAGGAATATGAGAAAAAGGGACTGGCCGCCGGAATGCCGCGCGTTCTGCAGATCATGGATGATGACAACCTGACAGAATGTTTCGAGGAATTGCGGCCGGATGGCAGCTTCCTGGAACACTTGTTTTAAGTGCAACTAATCATGGAAAAGAGGCATATGCCAGGGAGGTCAAGTGCATATGTGCAGCAGATATTATATTGATGATGACACTCTGGATGAAGTCTCCGGTCTGCTTACGGGCCGGAAAAGTTCCGGATTGAAATGGACTGCAGGGGATGTGCATCCGGGTGAAACAGCTCCGATTATAATGAAGAAAAACGCGGGTATATGGCTTGATGAAATGAAATGGGGCTTTCCGCAATGCAGTGGAAAAGGCTTATTCATAAATGCTCGGGCTGGAACTGCTCTGCAGAAGAAAGCTTTTAGTGAGAGCGTTCTTCAGCGGCGCTGTGTGATACCGGCGCGGCATTTTTACGAATGGGATGCCTCTAAGAATAAAGTCACTTTCCTGCGTGAGAGTGGTTCCACGCTGTACATGGCAGGATTTTATAACCTGATAGAGGATGAAATTCGCTTTATGATATTGACCACACAGGCAAATCTGTCTGTATCGCCGGTGCATGATCGGATGCCTCTGATTCTGGAGGAAGAGGATGTTGGGGACTGGATTTTTGACGACGAACAGACACAGAATTTTCTGCAGAAAATTCCCATGCCATTGCAACGGACACTGGAATACGAGTAGCAAAGCTTATTTGAAATTTGGCCGTAAATGCATGTCGTGCGGGTCATAAGGGAGGTTCTGCAAATGCAGTATGAATGCAAAATAGCTTTGAATGTTAATGCTGCTTTGAGGAGGAGAATAAATTGGGTACACTCTATTTCACAAGGCACGGAGAAACAATCTGGAATGTCGAGAATAAGATCTGCGGCGCTACGGATATTGCCCTTACGGAACGAGGGCACGAGCAGGCGATCGCACTTGGCAAACAGCTTGCCGCAGAAAAACTGCCAATAGACGAAATTTTGTATTCGCCTTTGGTGCGGGCTTCTGAGACAGCGAGACATATTTCGGAAGAGACCGGTATCCCCGTAGTGAGCCACGCCATTTAGAATCGCGCTAAAGCGCGATGGCGTGGCCTTCGTCCTGCATCAAAAAGCGATGCAGGACATATTGCGGATGGAGCTTCGGTTGAAAGAACAGAATTTTGGCCGATACGAATCTACTCCCAGAGATGGACAGGAATTCCGGGCAGCAGCACCAGCCAAACGCGAAGCGTTTTCTAATTGGCTGGTGCGTCCTGCCGCCGAACGTATGTGAGGGGGCGTTTCCGATAAAGCCCATTTCCTGGATCGTTACGATGGTGGGGAGTCGATGATGCAGCTGTGTCAGTGGGTGTATAATTTGATCGATGACATCCGAAAAGATGACCGAACTTATTTACTTGTGGCTCATAATGGGATTGCCCGCGTGGTGCATTCTTATTTTTACAATATGACCAATGAGGAATATGCAGCGTTTGGAATCAAAAATTGCGAAGTGAAAGCTTATGCATGGTGATACAGAACAGGAAGATGGCGGAGCATATGAAACCAAAATCAGAATTGAGTCAGGAACTGTATCAGATTATGCTGGAAAAAGGATATGAAGAACGGTTTTGCGACCTGATAACACAGAACCTGAATACAGATTTTACAGCACAGAGAATGAT
>JAJBVE010000229.1 GCA_020859995.1 Clostridiales bacterium | reverse complement strand
TCGTTTTTATCTGACAGCGCCGGATTTGTAAGAGTAATCACCACCAATTTTTTGCACTTTTCAGAGTGGAATTTACTTTTTCACTTCAGCCTTTGTTTGCCTGATTAAACTTCGGGTGAAATCCAGCCCGCGATATCCTCTTTTTTAAAATCGTAGGTAAGCGTTTCCCCATAGGCCTGCTCGTAGGCAGCCACCTTTTGCTGATAATCCTGCCGCATCATTTCCCGGCTGTTTTCTCTGGCGCTTTTATTCGGATCCGGGTAAATGGGTTTAAGAATGTGCATCACATATCTGGTCTTATAAAATTCCTCATTTTCTTTTCCCGGCAGATTCTGAATCTCCACAAAACATGAAATGACCGGAACCTGGTTTACCGCAGCATAATAATACGCGCCTCGTTTGGGCGGACGGGGTTTCCGGTAGTGAAACCACATCTCCTGCTCCGGGTAGATTAAAATGGCAGCTCCATGACTCAGCCTTTCCCGTATCATAGGACCTAAGTATTTACGCAGATACTCGGAATGATTCACCAGCGGAATAATATCCTCATGGTTCATCAGAAAACCAATCCACCCTTTCATAGCCAGGTTCGTCTCCTGACTGACAATAAAAAGCCGCCGGTAGCCCGCGCGGTTCATCGCCATGCGTACCGCCGTATTATCCAGCGGGCTGAAATGATTACTGGTAACAATCGCGCCGCCGTGAATCTCTTTTAAGTTTTCCAGTCCCTCAATCCTGGTGGTCCGGTTCAGCCATCTGGTGGCTGTGTCTGTCAAAGCCCGCGCGCAGACATTACAAAACCGGTAGCCAAAGGTTCTGTAATTATCCAGATAATGCCGGACAATTTTCTCCCGCTCCTCCTGAGACAAAACCGGATCATCCGTTTCCACCTTACAGTTCAGGTCTCCCCTCTCTGTGGCCGACTTCATGTTGGCAATCACCTTTTCCTTGTTTCCGCCGATTAACATATGGATTGCTCACTCCTCTTCGTTTTTCAATGATTAAAGTACGCGTATCTTCTCCCCTCTCTCGAACATTTTTCGAAAAGTGACCGGCTGGCGGCATACCTTAGGACCTTTCGCGATCATATTTTCCAGACAGGTCTGATCAGATTTCTTCTGCTCTTCCGAATAGTTTTCCTTATAGCGCACGATATCCGGGTAAAAAGGGGATTTTTCCGCGTAATACCAGAAATATTCCTCATATGGGATCTTATCATAACACCAGGGCTTCTGAAACAGGTTATAATGAATCAGCTTGGGTTTTTTGAGAATCTCATTTTCCTTTCCGCCCATCGGCGGCATGGCATCCCACGTCTCGTCCAGGTAGACGATTTTGCCGCTGCACATCGCGTTGATGTAATCCTGGTCAGGAGCCAGACAGTCAAAATGGAAGGTATGCAGCAAACTTAGAAAATGGCTGCAAAAATCCACTTCCCGCATTTTTTTCAGATTCATCAGCAGGATGCCGGAATTAATATACTGATCGATCGGTACTCCAACCGCTTGTTCCACGTAATCCACCAGTTCAGGAACCGGTGTGATAGAACGATCCGCGCAGGCTCCGATGATCTGATCTCCTAAGTCTACCCGATACAGTTCCGAAATATCCCCCGGCACGACTATATCACTGTCAAGGTAAATGCCCTTGTCATACTCTGGAAAACGATCAGCAATAAACAGCCGGAAATAAATCGTCAGCGTAAAGTAATCGCACCGCAGCCGGTTTTCTGTCCGATCAGTAATGCCTGCCAGTTCCCGTTCCATAGGAACGAAACGGATTTCAAAGGGCGCGTGTACTCCGGATGCAATCTTATTCTGGCTTTCTTCCGTCATATCCTGATGCAGAACGATAATCTGATATAAATAAGCTCCGGACGCGTTCTCCTCCATTGAGCGAATCGCGCAGTCCAGCCAGGGAGCATAGCTTTCATCAGCTGTAAAAAAAATGGGAATTACCGTTTGTTTCATAACTATTATCATCCTTTCCATAGATGAAAGCACTCTCACGCTGAGATGTTCGCTTTCAATTCTGCCTTAATAGCAGTGTATTCCCGTAATATATCGTCATATTCATGCAGTTTCAGTTTTTCATGTACCTGTTCTATCTGCCAGGGCTTTACTGTCAGCGTATGCAGCCAGGGAAAAAAACGAAAGCTTGTAGTAAAGTGCTGGAATACCGTTTCTTTATGAAGCTTGCGCTGCTCGTTATAAGCCCTTTGACAGAGCTTTTTCCTGTCGGCCAGTTTATTAACAGCAGACTGATCCGGCATAAACATCTTTTTTTCACTGCAAAGGATCCGGCACCTCGCAAACAGCCCCGTTTCCCGAATGCGCGCCAGATTCAGCAGCAGGACGCCGGAATTCATATAGTCCATGTGAAGCAGTTTCCTCCGGAAAAACCATTTTCCGTAATAATCCGCTACCCCTGCGAGTTCATAATCTGTCAGTTCCTGATAATAAAAATCGCTAAAATTCTTTCTGCAGACCACGTCGTTATCCAGATACAGAATTCGATCCGGCATGTCCGACACCTGGTCCGCATACAGGCGCAGCATACAACAGGGGGTAAAACGTGTCCCCATATTCGCCAGCGGCAGTGCGGCGCAAAACAACTCTGTAGCGTCAATACGGACGACAGAACTTTTCTCATTCTGCTTTTTAAGACGGTCGTTCAGATAGCTGACCGTTTCAATGGAAACTGGCCAGATCCGTTTCTCCTGGAATTCCAGATCCATGGTCATCACAAAAATGTTCAGAGGCTCCGATACATACTTCAGCAATGACAGGATGGAAATCACCAGCCCATCTTCTATATTTTTGTCTCCGCAATACAGAACATTCATGAATCCGTCTCCTTGTGCAGGCTATCCGCGAAGCAGCTCTGCGATGCGTGACAGGGCTCCAGGCTCTTCTTCCGGTAGCGAATGTATTCGCAGGTACTTGCCTGACTGCGTGACTTCATGCAGGCACAAATCTTGTCATACAGTTCCATCTGCTGTTCTCGTTTATTCTTTCCCGGATCGGCAAAAAACGGGCCGTCAATGGTAACCACGATTCTGGGTTTTTTTCCATTCTTTCGCTCCCGGTAGGTTGTTGTCATGCAAAAGGCGGGCACATTGTACAGCACCGGAAAGCGGAATGCCGTCGCCTGAAAAGGTCGGATAAACGTACACCAGGGCCAGACATGAGCTTCCGGATAAATGACAATGCACCTTTTTTTCTCCACATGATACCGGACAGCCTCCATAAACTTCTTCATCTGCCCCATAGAATCCGGAATAAACAGAGCGCCCAGCATCGGAAGAAGCTTCCCGATCACCGGGATCCCCCTGTTCGACGGACTGGCAATCGCGCTCATCCGCATGGGAAAGCAATACAATGCCGGACCGAATACATCCCCCATGGGCTGCGTGTGATTTCCGTACAAAAAGCAGCCTGTTTTTCTGGCTTTCTTTAATACTTTCCGATTTTCCACGTGAATATTCAGCACCAGTCTGCCGTAAACAAGCGCGAACAGCAGCGCCGCACAGTAAAGCACTGCGGAAATCAGACGGTAAAAAAGATTTTTATGTATCCAGCAGTAATTTTCCGGCAGTGTTTCATCCTGACGCGCACTTTTTATAAAGTCATCCGTATAATTTTCATAATAGTACGTTGTTCCTCCGGATTTCACACTCATCTGACTGATACTCCCCTTTACCCGGACAAGGTGCCGTTCGTTTTTTTGTTATACGAAATATAGCACATTCATTAGCACTCGTCAACCATGTTTGTTGTTTGCCAGCGCCAAAGAATAAAAAGCTGTGGTTTAACCGAATCCCAGATTTTTTGCC
>JAJBVE010000181.1 GCA_020859995.1 Clostridiales bacterium | reverse complement strand
GGACTGAGCGCGCCGTTGGCGCGGAACAGCCGCTCCGTTTTATCGGAATTCGCAGTCCAAAGAGGAAATAACACATGTAGAAGAAGTGCTGAATCTGCTTGCAGCAGTGTCAGGAGATCGGAGATTTGAATTAGCACAAAACGAAGGCGAAGAAAGGAAGGTGACCAGAATGGAAGACTGGTTAACGAAAGCATTAGACAAAGCCGCCGCGAAGGGGCTGGAGGAAGGTATGGAAAAAGGTATGAAAGCAGGTATGGATAAAGGAATGGCCGGACGGCTCGTAAGAAATGTCGATTCCCTTATGAAAAACGAAGGCTACTCAATGGAACGCGCCTGCCGCTCTCTGGATTCTACCGTGGAGGAATACGAAGAAGCGAAAAAAATCCTGTCCGGGGTCGCATTCGCGGTTTGATATGCCAGCTAAAAAATGAAAAAAACATCGCCAGTACTTTTTCCTGTACTGGCGATGCGCTGTTTTCAGGCTATTTTACCTGCCATTTTGTCAAATCTTCATGCCCGCCTCGCGGGCACCATCAAATATTCTGCATACTCACGAATCATCGAAGTCAGAATATCGCAGCCGTCTCACCCTTCCTTCGCGCAAAGAGCCTGCGTCGCCTTCAGCAGGAACGGGAAAATGATGCATGCCACCACATATGCGTACACCAGGGTCAGCGGCAGAGAGGATGCAAAGGCAATCGGCAGCGCTGGATTGAAGCCCATCTCATAAAACATGCACAGGAAGCTCATCAGAATCGTCATAATAACCACGATGGCCAGCATCCGCAGGAAATAAAACGCCGGATGCTTTTCATCCTTCACAAAAAGGCTTGCAAAGGCATTGCCGACTTTCAGCAGCGGTATGTAAGAACCCAGCGTAAAATTAATCGCAAACGCGGGCACTAATCCCATGCAGAAGCTCTCGAAGGTGAGACTCCCGCTCGTGTACTTGACAAACAGTGTCAGTGCCGCGGCAAACGCAAGCGAGAACAGCGTGTTAAATACGATACCGAAATCTGATTTTTTGAACATGGTGAATTCTCCCTTTTCCTTCATTTTTTACAGTGTCCCGCATTAGTAATCACAGCTCATGCCAGTTCGTCAAACCGCAAGTCTGGAGCATTACAGGATGCGGAACCTGAATGTTGTAACACCTTTACAGAAAAGCAATCTCTGCTGTTTCCATAAATAACTTTCAAACAGGCGGTTCATGACCGTCGCTTTCTGTTTCTCAGAATTTAACTTATCGGAAGGGCGCTGGACATCCAGTGGATGTCCGTTTAGCGCCGACCGAAGCGAAGCGGAGACACGCGCTTGCGGGTTTTCACCCGATAAGTTAGTTCCAGAATCGCAAGATTCTGGAGCATTATGAGAAACGATTTTCTTCTCATAATTTATCATAAAAAAAGAATGCGGTACATGTCATTTTTTCAGACAAATACCGCATTTTTTCAAATTCTGTTCCCGGTTCCTTCAGGCTGCCCTCACTTCCGCATTATTTCCGCAAGCGCTGCCATCATCCCTGCATCGCTTTCTCAAACGCGGCCTTCATACCCGTATTGTTTTCTCAAGCACAGCCTTCACTTCCTTAAATACTGCCTTTCTGCATTACTTCCTCAAATGCTGCCATTCTGCATCGCTTCTTCAAACGCCGTCTTCTCCGGCAGGTCCAGTGAAAAGCGTTTTTTCAGCCATGCATCCGCCAGGCCGACCCATTTTGCCGCGTCCGCGTTCATCTGGCTTTTCGCCACTGAGGAGGCCTGCGTAGCTACGCTCATGCCGTGATCCCCTTCCTCGAAGACATGCAGCTCAAACGGCACATGATGATCCGCCAACGCATGGGCCATGCGCAGGCTGTGCTGCACCGGCACCATACCATCTGCCGCAGTCGCCCAGAGAAACGCCGGCGGCGTCTGCGCACTCACCAGTCTCGCCGGACTGATTTCGATCAGCTTTTCCTCGGAAGGCTGCGCTTCCCCGGTGAATGCCTTTACAGAGCCTCTGAAAAAGGCTTCATCCATTTCATTTTTCTCTGAATCCCGCAGCAAAATGTAATCGCTCAATGTATATCCCAGAATCAATGCGGCAGGCCGGATCGCTTCCTTTTCCACGCCCAGAAAATCCGTAATCAACGGCTGATCCCAGTACACGCCGTACATAGCAGAATTGTGCGCTCCCGCTGAAAACCCGCACACTGCCACGCGGTCCATATCTACCATCCATTCCCTGGCGTGTTCCCGGATGAGCAGCATCGCCATGCCGATCTCTCTGACAGGAGTCGGATGCGTCAGGTGCTCCTTCACCTCAAAATCCGAAAACAGATCCACAAAGCCTTCCGCGCCCTCCATATAGGTCGAATAACGCAATACAAACGCATGGTATCCCATGGCAGCGAATGCGAGCGCCACCGGCTCTGCCTCCCGGTCGGAGCAGTTAAAATATCCGCCGCCGGGGCAGATCAATACCGCGGGGCGCAGTCCCTGCCCTCGCAGCTCGCCCTTCTCCGCCAGTACATAGGCCGTCAGGGTTACATCTTCTCTGTTCTCGTACAATTTGAATTCTGTTACTAACATGTCTGCCTCCTTTTTTTCATAAAAATTTTAACAGGGGCCTCCGAATCCTCTCACCAGGCTCCTTCACCTTAGCAAGGCATCGTCCATTCCGCTTCTTCCTGCTTTTCATTCGCTCTTCTGTCTCAGCTCTTATTTTATTGTAGTCATCACAAATTTTCAACCTTACTTCTCTTGTTTTTCACATTTTTCTAACCATGATCCATCCGATTATTCACATTTTTCAAACCGTGGTTTTTCCGACTGTTCACATTTATTTGATGAAAGAATACTTGAAATCCGAACAGCGATTTTGTATCATTAGTTGATATGATAATGGAGGAATTTACATATGTCCAATAAAAAAGAAATTTCATTTACAGAAGGTCCCATCTTCGGCTCTCTGATCCGATTTGCGGGTCCGGTACTGGGTGCGCTGATCCTGCAGGCCGCCTATGGGGCTGTCGATCTGCTTGTAGTTGGCCAATTCGGCGACGCGGCCAGTATTTCCGCTGTCGGCACGGCGAGCAGCTTTATGCAGATGGTCACGTTTATCATCACGAGCCTGGCTATGGGGTCTACCGTTCTGATCGGGCAGCATATCGGGGAAAAGAATCCGAAAGCGGCAGGCAACGCGGTCGGTACAACTATCGTTCTGTTCGTCATAATCGGTGTAATCCTGACTGTCGCGCTGGAGGCTTCGGCCGGATTGATCGTCCGGCTTCTGCAGGTGCCGGAAACCGCAATGGATAAAGCAATTCTGTATCTGCGCATCTGTTCCGGAGGACTGCTGGTCATCATCACTTATAATGTCATCAGCGGCGTTCTTCGCGGCATAGGAAACGCGAATCTTCCGTTCATTTTTGTCAGTATTGCCTGTGTCGTAAACATTGCTGCCGACCTGCTTCTGACCGGCCTGCTCGGCATGGATATGGCCGGAGTTGCGATTGCCACGGTTTTTGCGCAGCTCGTCTCGGTGGTCATCTCTCTGGGGATCATCCGCCGGCAGAAAATGCCGATTGAATTTTCCCTGAATCAGTGCCGCATCTATCCGGCTGAGTTGAAAAAAATCCTGCATATCGGCATTCCCATTGCTCTGCAGGAGACGCTGAGCCAGGTTTCTTTTCTGGTGATCAATTCCATTGTGAACGGGATGGGGCTGATGCCTTCCGCAGGATATGGAGTTGCTCAGAAGCTGGTTTCCTTCATCATGCTGATTCCGTCCTCCGTCATGCAAAGCGTCTCCGCTTTTGTAGCGCAGAACATCGGCGCCGGGCAGCAAAAACGGGCACAGCGCGGTTATCTGACTGCGATGTGCACCGGCGTGTGCATTGGAGTATTTGTATTTCTGGCCGGATTTTTCGGCGGCTCTGCTCTGGCAGCGCTGTTCACCTCGGATGCGGAGGTCATCACGGAAAGCGCCAGCTATCTGCGCGGGTTCAGCTTTGACTGTATTCTTACCTGCGTCATGTTCAGTACGAGCGGCTATTTCAACGGCTGCGGAAACAGTGTGCCGGTCATGCTGCAGGGCATCACTGCCTCTTTTGGTGTCCGCATTCCGGTCGCGCTTTATATGGCATCCCTGCCCGGCGCTTCGCTGTTCTATATCGGGCTGACGGTGCCGATCTCTACGCTTTACGGGATTCTGTTTTACGGCGTCTGCTTCGCGTGGCTGCGCAGGAAAAGACGGAATGGGCATCAGCAACACGATCTTCTTTGACTCGGAATTCTTTTCGAATATTGCTGTTTCTGGTTTTCTTTTCTGGTTTTGGGGAGCAAATTCATCCTTCTGTGAACAAATTTGTTCCCCAAAATGATAATCATTCAGGTCTGCATTGTTCTCCAACAATTCTTTTTCATAAAAGTGGCAATAAACGAGATATCTTCACCCTCATAGTATTTAACAAGCAGCTGTTTGAACTCCGGCACATGACTTTCGGGAATCACCAAAAATCCTCCGCCATGAGCAATAAGATAATGATTAGCAAAAATGACAGATGCCCGTTTGTTTCCATCCAGAAAGATCTGAGTCTTCATGCAGTACAGACACAGCTTAATAGCAATATTGATAGCCTCATCATTTTCTTCGGTGATTTCCCGAATCTGATCCTTTACATCTATTTCTATGGGCAGCGGCGGAATATAGGATGAACCGCCGATGGTAACAGGAACACCACGAATGCGGCCGCCTTCCGCAAAAAAGCCCTCATTGACGATCCTTGCTATATGGCTTAGCATATAATAATCACTACGGCTGGCAATCACATCCCGGTCAAGGATAAATTCCCATGCGTGTTTCAAATTCAAGATCTTCTGAACATCGGTAGCAGTCATGCCGGATACTTTGCCGTTTTCTATAATTTCTTCCGTTTGTGGGAAAGAAGTTGCAACGCCTTCCAGAACGGCCTGGTCGTAGATATTCATTTTCATATTTGCCCGTGCAAACGAAATGTTGGTTATGACCGCGGCAGGAAGTTCCTCTTCCGAATATCCTGCAGCAGCAAGCTGTTTTTCAACACTGCGTAGTTCTTTGCGAATCTCACGGGCTTCCCTGGCATTGCGCAGGAGAAGATTATAAAGTTCGTCCGTATATGCTCCAACATAAGTGGAGGTCTGCTTACCTGCCACACGCTTTCTGACATAGAGATATTTCCCGTCACCCCGCTCCTTGATTTCGGGTGTACCGTCATAGGACATCAAATTCAGTCTTGCATACAGATCGGCACGGGTTCTGAGCAATTCCTGTATTTCATTATATTGTGCTGCCATTGCTTTACCTCCTTTGGGGAGCAATTATAAATATTTTTATATCATAATGTTCCCCAACAGTCAATGCCGTCTGAGGAGCAGGTAGCTTTCGCCTGAGATAATTACATAGCGTTGTAAATTTGCCCAAGACCACGCCAACTACCTTATGCCACAGAAACCTCTACCGGGTTTCCACCCTTTTCCAGATTGCTGGTATCAATCGTATATTCGATCTGCTCCGGTACGGTCACATTCAGCAAGATCTCTTTTTCCATTCTGGTCACCTTCACCCGGATCAGTCCTTTCATCGACTGATAGCTGCACGTAAAGGTATTCATGCTCTCCGGCAGGTACGGGCGGATGGTGACCTTTGCGAATCCCGGCTTTTCACAGAGGATTCCCGCAATCCCGTTGTAATACCATTCAATGATGTGCCCCATCATGTCATGGCAGTGGCTGCGCGGATTCGTCTCCCAGTATTCTCCCAGGGTCGTCTCACCGTCCAGAATAAAGGCATAATAACTCGGATGCTCTTCTTTCAGTATCAGTCGGCTGATCAGCTCGTTCATACCGTACTTCCGGGCAGACTGGATCACATAGGGCAGTCCCACCTCGCCGCTGATAAATGCACCGTCCCGCTCCAGCACATATTGCAGGGCGCGCGCGACATCAGCCTCTTTATCTTCCGGCACCAGTCCCCAGTAAAGCGGAAGCGCCTCAGCTGCCTGCGTCATAAACAGTTCATCCGGATGATCCCAGGCCTTGTAGCACCAGAAGCCCTGCTCCTCATTCCAGGTCAGGAGCTTCTGATTGTAATTGTCTTTGATTATTTTTGCATAGGCAAGAAGCTCCTCGCGGTCCTTAGCCAGGTTTCGATTTGTCGCCACGCTTCCCGGTGCCGCTTTATTTGGCTTTGTCGCCTCGTTTTCCGGCACCGTTTTATTTGGCTTTGTCGTCTCGTTTTCCGGCACCGTTTTATTTCGAATTGCTGCCTCGTTTCCTGCTATCACAGAACGGCTTTGCTGAAGGTCGCCCTCTGTCTCCAGGCTCGTTTTCTCCAGGACCTCCGCAAAATAAACCAGTGTCATCACGTCCGCGTATAAAAAGGCCGTCTCCACATTTTCCTTCACAAGGTCATTGCGCGGATTGCCCCAGTCGCCGAGTCCGTGATTGATAAAACCGTCTTCCGTGACCTTGGTCTTCAGATGGTTCAGATAGCGCATGCCTGCATCGTAATTATCTTCTATGATTTTCGGATCACCGTAAAACTGATAATGCCAGTAGGTGCCCAGAATGCTGGTGCTCCCCCAGGCGATGATGTCATAAAAGCTTCCCATGCCCGGCACCGGAAGCACATTCGGAATATAGCAGGGGCACTGTGCGGGCATCAGGCCGTCTCCCGGATAGTACCGGCCGCCCTGCATATCATGGAACCAGTCGTCAGCCGTGTGCTGCCCGACGCGCATATCCAGCAGAAATTTCTCCCACAGAAGGCGCCCGTCCTTCATAAACAGAATCGACGGCGCCATCAGATGGTTCGGCTCCTGCCAGGCGAAACGCTCGATGGTCGGGCAGTCGGTATGAACACCCGTCGTCATGTTTGCTTCCACCGTTTTTTCAATCATGTCGTAGATCTTGTTGTACCGCTCATCATCACAGTTGAAAGAGCCGTCCGTCTTCCAGGCACTGGTAAGCGCATGCGCCACCAGATTACGGATTTCGATTCCGCCTTGTGCCACACCGGAAAGCGTCTCACCTTGCGTCTGCGCCGCACCGGAAAGCGCCTCGCTTTGTGTCTCCGCCTCTCCGGTAATCCTCTCGTCTTGCGCCTTTGCAGCACCAGAAATCGTCTCGTTCAGTGCCTGCGCGCCGCCCGGAATCATCTCGACCGCCACATACCGTCCCGCAAAATAGGTAAACTTCATCCGGAACCGCTCCCACTCTCCGTCAGGCCCCGCCCCAAGGATATAAGTCTCGCAGCTGTCCAGATTCATCCAGTTTTTCGCCATCTGGTCCACATCGCCGTCTGCGGCCAGCTTTTCTGCAGGATAGACCTTCACAACATCTCCGGCGTGCCCTCTGACTTCGAATTCCAGAAGTCCGGACAGATTTTGCCCGAAATCGTAAATTTTCCGACCATTTACCTCTCCCAGATAAACGCCCTCATAGCTGTGAATCACCTTCACCGGCGGGTGCTCCTGAGGAATCATTTCTTTAAAGGAAGCACTTCCGGTCGGCGCCTCCTCTTCCGACACAAAAGACGCCCGCTCCCATCCGGAAGCGTCAAAATCCGCAGTACACCAAAAGTCACCCGGCACAAGCCGCCCATCCATCGTCTCGGAACCATACACATTGCTCATCACGACCGGATGCCTTCGCACACGCCAGTCCTCATCCGCATGCAGACACATCCGGGTGCCGTCCTCAAACAGAATGTTCATCTCTGCCGCCAGCATCAGCGACTTTCCGTAAGGCTGGTAGGGATTCGGGTTTGGCGGCATAAAAGGCGGGAATGAAAACGTATAGTGCTCGTCCATCTTGATAAACCAGCCATTTCCGACCTCCGCGCCGATCACATTCTCCCCGGCATGTAAATAATCCGTCACGTCAAATACCACATATTCGACCAGCTTTTTATAATCCGTCCATCCGGGATCCAGTTCATGATCCCCAACCTTCTGACCATTTACCCAGAACAGGAACTGCCCCAGCCCGCAGACCTTCGCCTCTGCCTTTTTCACCTTTTTATCCAGCACAAACAGACGGCGTGCATAAAAAGGCACAGCCGTCTGATTCGTAATCCATCTGCCAATATCACTCATAGTCTTTCTCCTTTCCAATCTCATCCGAGATCGCTCTGAATTGCTTACTCAATTTTTTCTTTTCCCACTTTGCGCTCTTTAGCATAATCACTCCCAAAGCAGTGAGTACAAATTGTAAACGATTGTATTTATTCAGGACAGTACCTCGCACCTGCTGCGAGGTACGTATAAAAGTATATCGCATATCATATTTCCAAAATCTCCGGTTCAAGAAGAAAATCATAAATATTCACAGTCAGAATACCATAGTCATCATAATATGGCTGCACAATATCTTTCGTAATAATGATTTTCTTAAAAGAATCGTCAATCTTTCTGAATGGTCTGACTTCCTGCGAACGTTTTTCTTCATCAGGCAGGGAATACGCGGACTGAATGTAAAATCTGGCAGAGCCAAGATTACATACAAAATCGATTTCCAGCTGTTTGCGTACTACCTTACCTTCCTGGTCTTTCTCTGCAATTGTAACAACTCCGACATCTACCCGGTAGCCACGCATACGCAATTCATTATAAATCACATTCTCCATTGAATGAGTCTGCTCGAATTGTCGGAAATTAATTCTTGCATTGCGAAGCCCCAGATCAGAAAAATAATATTTCTTTGGGGTTTCAATGTATGCCTTACCTTTGATATCATATCTTGAAGCCGATTCAATCAGGAACGAATCTTCAAAGCAATCCAGATATTTCTTTATAGTTTTAGCGGTGATTTTGGACTTCTTAACCGTCCTGAACGTATTTTTCAGCTTTTCCGGATTTGTCAAAGAACCAATTGCAGAGGAAAGAATGTTCAAAAGATCTTCCAGCTCTCCAATATTTTTAATACGATTTCGTTTATAGATGTCCCGGACATAAATTTCACTAAACAAATTCTGCAATACCGCAGCTTTATCATCAGCTCCTTCACGAAGCACTACAAGGGGGATCCCGCCATAAAGCATGTATTCCGACAATCCCGTATACTTATCACCCTTATATACAGACATAAATTCCGCAAAACTCAACGGATACATATGAACTTCATCGCCGCGTCCGGCAAACTCCGTCACTATATCTTTTGACAGGGACTTTGCATTACTTCCGGTTACGAATACGTCCATATTTTCTTTGCGCAAGTATCCATTCAACACAGACTCAAAGCAATCCATCAGCTGCACTTCATCCAGGAGCAGATAGTACATACCATCATCCGTAATCATGGAGCGAATATATGCCATAAATTTCTCCGGATCAACGCCACGCTTTTGTTTTTCAATCTCAATAAGGCTTTCTCCAAGCAAATACAGGTCGTCCGCAGAATCAAAAGCAAAGCGGATAATATGATCCGGCTGAATGCCAGATTCCAGCAAATAATGATAAAAAATAGTATTCAGCAGATAAGACTTTCCACATCTGCGAATGCCGGTGATGACCTTAATCAGGCCATTATTTTTTCTCTTTATTAATTTATTCAGGTAGAAGTCTCTGCGAATTTCCATATAAATGCTCCCTGGGAAAGATTTTTGCAACTTGATACACTTTTCTGTCCCATATTACCATGGCGGCGATGATTAATCAATACACGATTTCAAAATCAGGAAAGATTTTTGCAACCTGATACACTTTTCCGTTCTATTCAGATATCCAGAGCCGCATGATATCCCCAGCACACGGCATTTGTAATGGTAGAAACCCTTGCGGCGTCTCCGATCACGCACACAAACGGCGCGGCAGTCCGCAGTTAGCTACACCAGCGCAAGCTCCCTGATCTCCAGTCCATCACTCTTTACTGCTCTGAGCACGAGCTCATACTCTCCGGCCGGCATTGCTATCGGCGCTTCTGTGGAAACGATCTGGTTCTGCGTGTTTTTGCACTCTACGGTATCCGTCTGCTTCGGACTGCCTGCAATCTCAACTATCCCGGCCGATTTCCCGTTCATAAGCACCTCGATCACGCCGCTTCCGGCACAGGTCAGACGGATACCGGTCCAGTCCCTGTCGCTCTTTACATAGCGGAAAGTCATCTCATCGCCGTTGGAAATGTTCGTCAGCTTTTCAGCCGGAATTTGCTTCTCACCTGATCCCTGTTTCTCGCTGCCGCATCCGTCAATACCTGCCAGGTCTTCTGCGCATTTTTTCTCCCCGCAGCCGACACCTGGCTCCGCAACTTCAGTCGGTGCCGCTTCCTCCAGCCCAATATACACGCTCCCCTTCAGGCCGCAGGCCTGGTAGCCCATGATGGTCTCACCCGGGCCAAAGGGCTCTCCTACGCCCTGCGAGGTCATCTTTACCTCCGGAATCGTGCCGTCCGGCAGGATAGTGATTTTTTCAATGCAGAGCCTCCGGTGCTCCTGCACACCGCGGCTGCATCTGTGATAAAATACGTACCACTGTCCGTCTACACATTCGATGGAGCCGTGATTGTTCCAGCTCGCCGGATCGCAGCCGTCATTGTCGATGATAATTCCCTGATAAGTAAATGGCCCCATAGGAGATTTTCCTGTGGAATACCCCAGTGCCGTCGGTTTGCCGCGCTCCATGTCCGCGTAGACATAGTAATAGGTATCCCCGATTTTCCGCATGGAAGAGCCTTCATGGAAGAAATGCTCCTCCTCCGTCACCAGATCATTGACGATCTGCGTGTTGTCGAAAGAAACCATGTCCGGATTCATCTGCACCCCATGAGAAAACAGCTGTCCCCAGTATAAATAGGCCTGTCCGTCATCGTCGATAAAAATCGCCGGGTCAATCCCGCCGCAGGGCAGCTGCACCGGATTGGCAAATGGTCCTTCCGGCCGGTCCGAGACGGCCACACCCTCACTGTCATCCTGCATACAAAAATAAAGATAATACTTCCCATCGCGGTACGCGCAGTCCGGTGCAAAAAGCAGCGCCGGCTTCGGTCCGTCATCCTGTTTTTCAAATTTTTCCTTATCCTGCGGCATGCTCTCCAGCATTTTCCGGATAAAGGGCGTCGGATGGCTCCAGTCAATCCCCGGGTATTTCGGCGCGTCCGGGTCGTTGAACCACGGGATCTCCTGCCCTTTTAAAGATATTTCATGTACCGTCCAGTGCTCCATGTCCGGCGTGGAGACCACATGATACTCTTCACTGCAGTAGACATCTTCCCTGTCATCATAACTCCCATAGATATAAAGCTTTCCGTCCGGCATCACATGCGCCTCACTGTCCGGCACGTGATGCTGCAGCGGTAAAATTGGATTTCGCTGATTTTTGAATTCCATATCTGGATACCTCCTGTAAATTCTTAAATCCTTCTATTTCTCTTTTCGTTTCACTTAGGATGTTCAAAGTATAACGATTAGCCACGTTTTTTTAAAGAGAAATTGGCGACATCCGAAAAAGGATTTTACGACATTTTCTACATTGACAAAAATTCTTCCTTAGTTTTATACTGAATTCGAATCATTCATTTTATAATGAATCGGGAATCCGAAATACCAGCCAGGCAACGGATTGGAGAGGAAAATGAAGTTTTATGATTCCTATCAAAACGAAGTTGATACTGAATTAACAGAACTGGAGCAGCTTTTCAAAAGATTATATTTTTCACATCCGGAACGTCATCTGGACACTCCAAAACAGATTCCGGAAACAGAGGATATCATACAGCTTGCCTTACGCCAGACCAGTAGTCGCCTCCCACAGCCTCTGATAAAAAGTGAGCTGGATGAAACCATATTTTTCAATAGCGGTTTTGATACAGAGCTCTACCGTCATCTTCGTTATTTTCCTGCGAACTGGCACTCCCACTCTTTTTTTGAAGTTGCCTGCGTTGTACAGGGAAATTGCATGAATTATATCGCCAATCAGACGCTGCCAATGCAGGAAGGCGATATTTGCATTATTGCACCGCAAACCACGCATGCCATCAGTGTATTCACTGATGACTGCATTATTCTGAATATTCTTTTGCGCACCAGTACCTTTGAACAGGTATTTTTCGGTATTCTGGCCGAGAATGATATACTCTCCGATTTTTTTATGCGTTGTCTCTATCAATCCAAACAACATCCTTATTTGTTTTTCCGCACTGAGGGAGACCAGGAAGTATTTAACTTTGTCGGCTACGCGTACGATGAATTCACGGGAAATCATCAATACAAAAGCCGCATGCTCAACTCCATTATCAATGCCTTTTTTATTACGCTTCTTAGAAATCAGGGGTCCAGTGTCATTACACCGGAAATTGATATGCATGGCAAAGATGAAAATGTTGTTTTTATTTTAAAATACATGCAGGAAAACTATTCTTCGGTTACATTAAAAGAACTTTCCGATTTTTTTAATTACAGTGAACGCCAGATTCAGCGGATTATCAAAAAAAGCACCGGTATAAGCTTCAGTGAAAATATTCAGAAACTGAAAATGCGGAAAGCTGCGCGCCTGCTCTCCAATCCCAATGTGTCCGTCACAGCCATTGCTGAGGAACTGGGCTACTCGGATCAGGGAAGTTTCCGGCATATTTTTCGGAAATATTACGGAATGACGCCCATTGAATACAGAGAACATAGCCATACATCTGCACTAATCGGAAGGGGAGAGTGTCCGCCCCTATCCGCCTGCACGAGCCAGGTGCAGCTTTAGCCGCAAAGCCCCCTCTGCCGCCGTGTCCTTCAAATGCATTTTATCGGCATTCCCCATTTTATATACTTCCATTTTTATACTTCCATTTTTATCATCGATATAGTATAATTTTGTTTAACTATCCGGGGCAGTACTACGCGCCTGCTGCGAAATACGTATGGAAACGTTTATTATTGGGGGATTTTCCCTCATAACTGCGAAGATGCCGAACAGTTATGATTTTTATCGTTCGCACCAGTGTCACACTCCCACTCCGGGAGAACCGCGGCCGGCGAAGTCCCTGCCGGAAGAGCCGAGGACGAGTCACTCTCCGCTCCGGGAGAGCCGCAGGACGCCGTGAGAACAGGTAAGGCCGAAGCAGCGTCAGACAGGCTGCCGGTTACAAAAGGTTACAAAAAGGGTTCTGACACACACGCCTGCATGACGGGCACCACCAAAATTTTCAGGAGGAAAATGGGTATGGCAAATCATTCACTTTCACGCAGAGATTTTATCAAGGGTATGGCAGCGACGGCGGCCAGTGTCGCTGCGGCCGGCGTGCTGAAAGGCGCCGAGGGCGGCTTGGGCGCTGCGGCCACGGCTTCCGCGGCGGAGGCGCTCTCCTACACGCCCGGTACATACTCGGCGGTAGCAAAGGGCATCGGCAGCCTGGTGACGGTCACAATGACGTTTGATGAAACGAGCATTACAGACGTGCAGATCGATGTCTCCGGCGAGACTGCCGGCATCGGCGCGGAGATCGGCGATGAGATGGCACAGGCCATCCTGAGTTCGCAGACCTGCGACATCGACGCAGTATCGGGCGCGACCGTGACCAGCGACGCGGTCAAGCAGGCCGCGGCGAACTGTATTTCTCAGGCCGCCGGCATCTCGGTATCCGTGAGCGGGGAGGAAGAGGAGGTCGCCGACTGGCTGGGCGAAGCTCCCGAGGTCGCGGAATCAGATATTACGGAAGAGCTGGAGACCGAGGTCCTGGTCGTCGGCTGCGGCTCCGGCGGATGGATCACCGCTATGACCGCCGCAGAAGAAGGGGCAAAGGTTCTGGTTGTTGAGAAACGGGAATCCCCGACCGGGCCCAGAGAGGATATCGGAGCCATCAATTCCAAGCTTCAGCTGGCTTCCTTCGAGGAATACCCGGAATTTGAGATTGATAAGATCGAGGCGCTGCAGGATATCGTCCGCTACGGCGGCGGCTATGTGGATTCCAATCTGGTCCGTTGCTGGGAGGAAAACAGCGGCGAACTGGTAGACTGGCTGACCGATCTGCTGGAGAGCACTGGCAACTGGTATATGAGTCTGGAGGGCGGCGTCGGCAACACCGACGATCCGGGGCGCGACAAAGCCTATGCCACCGGCCACAGCCCGCACACGACAGAGAATGCTCCAGAGGACACCACACTGAATTCTACCTTCCAGGCACACTGCGATGAGCTCGGCGTCGAATGGAAGCTCTCGACTGCGCTGGTGAAGCTCGAGCAGGACGCAAGCGGCAAGGTTACCGGCATCATCGCCCAGGATCAGAATGACAAGCACTATATCCGCATCACCGCTTCCAAGGGCGTCATTATGTGCACCGGCGGCTATGCAACCAACACCGAAATGATGAAGGCGCTGCAGCCGCAGACTCTGGATATGAAGATCAACTACACGCTGGGCTCCACCTGCGACGGCTCCGGCATTAAAGCCATGCTGTGGGCAGGCGCGGCGCTCGACCCCACACACGCGTCCATGATGTTTAACCGCTGCTGCTGTCTGCCCACGGAGACGGCGGGCTATCAGACCACCGGCAAATGGTTCTGGTTCGGCGAGCAGCCGTTTTTGAAGGTCAATTTAAACGGCGAGCGTTTCTGCAACGAATCCGGTCCGTACGAATTCATGCTTCACTCCATGTGCATGCAGCCGAATCACACCTACTGTGATATTTTCGACGCGAATAACGAGCAGTACGCAGAACAGTTCGACGAGGTCGGCTGCTGCCGCCTGTTCGCCTTCCCGAACGGCGCGCTCTCCAATATGACCTACGATTATGTATGGAGCTCCATCGAAACCCTGATTGAGAACGGCTATGTGCAGAAGGCCGACACGCTCGAAGAACTGGCAGAAAAGCTGAACATCCCGGCGGATACCTTTGTGGCGACGGTAGAGCGCTACAACGAGATGTGCGCGAACGGCGAGGATACCGATTACGGCAAGGAAGCGCACCGCCTGACCCCGGTCGACACCGCCCCGTTCTACGGCGTCCGCACCGGCGCATGGCATCTGACCACCTTAAACGGCTGCCGCATCAATACCGACATGCAGGTCATCCGTGAGGACGGCACCGCCATCGAAGGCCTCTACGCGACCGGCGACTGCTCCGGCGGCTTCTTCTCCCAGACCTACCCGAACCTCTTTACCGGCCTGGCCTGCGGACGTACCATGACCTTCGGTCGCCGGGCGGCGAAAATCGTGGCGGCACTGTAAATATGTGTATATGAAAAGCCTTCCGGCGAAATCTTCCGGAAGGCTTTTTTCTTTCCTGCATAAACCAGTGCGAACCACTGCACCTCTCCCTTTGCTGCAGTTGGAAGTGGTTCCCTCAAATGTACGGAATTTACGAAATCGGCTCAAAATCCGCCGCGCCGTGCTTGCAGAGCGGGCAGATAAAGTCATCCGGGAGCTCGTCTCCCTCGTAAATATATCCGCAGACCTTGCAGACATAGCCCTTCTTGCCTTCTGTCTGCGGCTTTGGCTTTACGTTGCTCTGATAATAGGTGTAGGTCATGGTCTCCGCGTTTGAGATGACCCGGGACTCGGTCACGGTGCAGATAAACATCCCATGGGTGCCCAGATCGACATACTGCTCCATCTTCAAGGACATGAAAGAATTGATATACCGGGGCAGAAATGCAAGACCGTTATCCGAGTAAAGCGGCGTCATGTCTTTAAATTTGTCCGCTGTTCTCCCGCTCTGAAAGCCAAAGTTCTGAAACACACGAAACGGCGCCTCTGTGGACAGACAATTCACGTTCATAATACCGGTCTGTTTGATTACATGATGCGAATAATTTGCCTTATTGATGCATACGGCAATGCGGTTCGGGTTCTCCGCCACCTGCGAGACGGTATTCACAATCAGGCCGTTGTCCTTCGTCCCATCGTTGGAGGTGACCACATACAGACCGTAGCCGATCTTAAACAGTGCCGTCATGTCATTCTTATTCGCAGTCTCGCTGCTCTGTGCGATATAATCCTGGCACAGCTCATCCGCGAGCGCTTCCAGCTCACTCCGGCTGGTCTCATCCAGCGCAGACCGGATGTGGACCGTGGTGTCCGCCCAGGCGATCTTTTGGCTTTTCTCCAGCATCCGCTTCATCACTTTGGCGGCCATCGGCGCCCAGGAGCCGTTTTCAATCAGGGCGACCTTCCGGTTCTGGAAATTTCGCTCAGTCAGCCGATGAATATAGTCACGCATAAACGGATAAATGTCTGCATTATAGGTGGTAGTCGCCAGCACCAGCTTATTATACCGAAACGCGTCGCTCACAGCCAGAGCCATATCACATCTGGCCAGGTCGTGGACAATCACGTTCGGGCAGCCCTTCGCCCGAAACTGATCTGCAAGGCTGTTCACCGCCCGCTGCGTATGTCCGTAGATGGAGGTGTAAGCAATGACGATACCCTCCGACTCCGGCTGATAAGACGACCACAGATCGTAAAGATGCAGATAATGCCCAAGATTTTCCTTCAGCACCGGTCCGTGCAGCGGGCAAATCGTCTGAATGTCCAGCGCGGCAGCCTTCTTCAGAAGATTCTGTACCTGTGCGCCATATTTGCCCACGATACCGATATAATAGCGCCGGGCTTCATCCTCCCACGGCTCATCGGCGTCCAGCGCCCCAAATTTGCCGAATCCATCCGCAGAAAACAAAACCTTGTCGCAGGTATCATAAGTCACAATCACCTCCGGCCAGTGCACCATGGGCGCCTCCACAAACGCCAGCGTATGCCTGCCCAGACAAAGCGTGCCGCCCTCCTTCACCACCACGCGCCGCTCCGCATAATCCGTCCCGAAAAACTGTCCCATCATATTAAAAGCCTTTTCGCTGGAAACGATGATCGTATCCTAATAGATATCCATAAAATTCGCAATATTCGCAGAATGATCCGGCTCCATATGCTGTACAATCAGGTAATCAGGGCGGCGGCCATCCAGGACTGCGCCAAGATGATCCAGCCATTCATGTTTAAAATGAGCGTCCACCGTATCCATAACGGCAACCTTCTCATCGAGAATCACGTAGGAGTTATAAGACATGCCGTTCGGCACAGGATACTGTCCCTCAAACAAATCCACCTGGCGGTCATTCACACCCATGTATTTAATATCAGTCGTGATTTCCATCTGTGCTGCTCCTTTCTTTTCTCCTGACCCGGATAAACCAGATTTTGCCATTTGCGCAAAAATGGTAACTGTTCAGTACCTTCACAGTTACGCCGGGAAAAGCCCATTTAAAATCGCTTCGCGATGAGGCTTTTCCCCACATGCTATAAACTTTCATACGTACCTCGCAGCAAGTGCGAGGTACTGTCCTGAATAGTTACAAAAAATGTTTTTAAATTCCTGAACATCCCGAGGTTTCCGGTATCTGTGCCATTCATTTTTTCCGCCCACGATTATAACCTAGTATTCCCGATCCGGGGCAAAACATGTATGCACTTTTTGCCTTACAAACCCAGTATCCTGTCTATCTCTTCTCTATAGACAGACCATACCCGCTATCTGCACCGCCATATTTTCAAGGGGTCTCATTTCCGCAATGGCGGTCAGCATGATTGTGGTTTCACGGAAATATTTAAGTCGAAACTCATAAAAATCTATTTTTAAAAACTGCCAGTATTTTTTCCGCCACCTTCCTTGCTTCCGCAAATCCCTGCGCACATAATTCTTCCGCTGACTGAAGCAATGCCTGTTCGAGTTCCGCAATCATCCAGTCAAAATGGTCCATAGCAATACCAGAACCCAGCCCGACCCTTTTAGCCTCTTTTTTAAAGTCCTCTCTTGTAATATCCCATACATTGTAGACATCATTAATCCCAAGTGACATCCGCTCTGTACTGCTATTATAAATCAGGGTACTGATGATGTCATATGCCGGTGCAAGACGTATTTTTTTCATATCTTTGCTGTAGATCAGCGACAGATTTTTTATATGATTATCCGTATTTCCTATCAAATAATTAAAAACGCAGATATCCCACAGCCTTAACAGATCCTCCATTGGATTGGCAGAATACATTCGCAGCAGCTGAAACATTTTTTCCAGATATCCCTCTCCTGCCTTTTCGTATTTAAAAGCAGACGGAATTCCCAACGCCTGTACAAAATCCTCCTGATGCAGTCTGAATGGCATCGAAATGCCGTTTAAAGATCTCCTTTCGGGCGCAAATTCCCGATCATAACGCCTTGTCGCAAACAGAACACACTCCCCTGCTGCATTATCAAATGAAACCACAAAACTTTTCGGAATCTCCAGCCCAAGCTTCTCAGCTGTTTTCAGGCATAATTGCTCATTCGTCACTATTTGTTCAAGTCTCACATGACTTTGTTTCACGATATGTGTACTGGGTGCACTTCCGACTGGCAGATACCATTTCTTCTCCGCCTCCGAAAAGTATAGCCCCGCTTTCCCGGATGCTCCTGTTAATGACAAGTGTGATTTTGTCACAAGTGCGGCCGATTCTGCTGCCCCTTCCAGGGCAAAACGTTTCAGAATTTCATCCGATATTTGCTCATATGAAGCAGCAGGAGGCTCCGCTCCATCTTTCAAAATGCGAATTGCCCCCAGACACTCGTCGCCAAGATTTTCCAGCAGGGAAATATAATCCTGCGCATCTATATGCATTTCGCCCGCTATACATCGTCTGGTATATCCTTCCGGAAGCAGCCCCTCAAAAAAGCAGCGTGTCCTTTCAGGCGAATAAGGTTCTTCTGAAAATGGAAGTGCTAAAGAAATCGGCCTATATTCCGGCTGTGATTGATATGCAGAATCATAAACAAATCTCGCATCCTCTGAGCCTGTTCCCTCAATCCGTCCAACCAGAACTTCCTGACCTTGTACTTCCAACATTACTTTTAATCGCAATTCTTTATCACCTCCGGTTAAATCGAACTACCTGTTTTCAATAAACAGATCCATTCCCAATACCTGCAGCAACTGAAGCACCTTCTCCACTTCTACCGTCGGTTTCCCATTTTCTACATCAGAAATAAAACTAATGCTTAATCCTGTAAATTCAGACACATACGCCTGTGTATAGTGCAGTTCTTTTCTTCGACTGCGGATTGCCGCACCAATATCCGAGACTTCCAAAATTTTCATATAAACCTGCTTTCATTTATATTTATAAAAACATATCCATCGGTTATTTCATGCAATTTTCGCCGTTCGGCTTAATTTTCGCCTGTTTTTAATAAAATAACGCCGTTCGGCTCAATTTATACATATATAGTATAAATCAAGCCGAACGGCGAAGTCAAGGTTTTGTCAACAGACTTTTTTCATACTCTCTCCGCTGCCGCTCCGGTCGGTGCCTTAGCTTGTTTCCGGCGAAATAAGCCCGAAATAACGGTTTATTTTATCCTCTTGTATCCCGAAATATCAATTTGTTTTGAGCTTCATTTGCCCGAAATAACCGTTTTTGGTATTATAACAAATACCCGGCATTTTATACAAGTATTTTTTCACAACATAACGTTTTTCATGACCACGACCGTGCTGACCGGCAGCAAAGTCTCATTTCCGCAATGGCGGTCAGCATATTACCTGTTTTCAACAAACATATCCATCGGTTATCTCATGCAATTTTCGTCGCTCAGCTTATTTTTTCCTGTTTTAATAAAAACGAAGCCTTCGCATATATTAAAAATATCTGACAGAGCTCTTGACTTTCCGAGTGATTTCAAGTACTATACAGCCAGTGAATGCGTTGCAGACACCTGTGAGGCCTGTGACCGGAGGAGAACCTGCGGGGGCTCCTCTTTTTTTCTGTGATTAGGTGGTGGTTTTATGACAAAGTGCTTTTTGATATACGAGCAGCAGATAGACAGGCTGATAAATGAAAAAGAACTGCTGTTTACGGACCGCGAATATGCAGAAAATGTGCTAAAACGAACCAGTTATTATTCTTTAATCAGCGGCTATAAGGACTTGTTTAAAAATCCTGCAACGAAGGCATACAGAGATGGTCCCGTCTTGAAGACATTGATAAGCTGGTTGATCATGTGTTGACAAAGTATGTCACACATAATACGGATTATCATTATATCAATCACACTTTTAAGATAAAAGCCGTCTTAAAAGCTGCTCCCGGTTGTTGATAAACATCTCCGTAACCTGATAACTGTCTGTATCCTCATATCTGCAGGGGTGAATCTTCCCGTCATCGAAAGTAAGAATTTCCGCGTCCGGGATCCCCAGCAGAATTGGCGAATGGGTAGCAATAATAAACTGAGATTCTTCACTCGCACAACCGGCAATCTCCATCAGGAGAGTCAGCTGTCGCTGCGGAGATAATGCTGCTTCCGGCTCATCGAGAATATACAGCCCATTCGGTTTGAATTGGTCCTGTGCAATCTGCAGAAAACTTTCTCCGTGTGATTTCTTATGTAATTCTTCCGATGGCGCACCAAACGGTCCTTTCGCGTATTCTTCTTCCTGTGTAGCTACGTTATAAAAACTCTCAGCTCTAAGAAAGTATCCCCAACCAGCCCGGCGAGGTGATTTTGAAAGCCGAATCGCATCACACAATTCTGAATGAGAATCATACGTAGAAAAGCGATAATTCTTTGTACCACCCTCCGGATTAAAGCCCCATGCAACCGCAATCGCTTCCAGCACAGTTGATTTTCCGCTGCCATTTTCCCCAACAAAGAAAGTAATCGACTTCTGGAACCCAATATAATCCAGTCCTTTTAACGCCTCAATCTTTCTGAGATAGCTGGATTCACTGATTTTATTCCAGTCTATATAAACTCCCTGCAATAGTTGATTATTCATCCTGTATGCTCCATCCCCCATCGAATAAGAATTCACTTAAAGCCTATCCCAAAGCTCCATTATGGTCGTCCAAAGCTTCTCCAGAAGATATGGCACCATACAGGATTTGATCAACAGGCAGTTTTCCCTCTTCCATCCAAAGCAGCTTCTGGTGCAGATATTTCGTCACAGTGAGCCCGACATTGCCTCCCAGAGCTTCAATCGAATAACGCATCCGGTTCGGATGACGGCAGGGCAGGCCTTTTGTCCGAGTGCAAAAGCTGCTGTCAATCATCTGTTCTTCCGACTCATCGCTTCGCTGCTCCCGAGCACACTGAGAGCAATATCCTCCGCTTGAAGATACGCTTCCCGGCTTTTCCTTTTCCAGTTGCAAAAGCTCTTCTGCCAGATCATTCTTGAATATCCCCACAATCCTGGCCGTCATCCGCGCTGTTTCCTGCGTCGAATAATTTCCGCTGGTCAGATACTTCGGAAGATAAATTTTCTCTCCGATCAGATGAAACGTCTGATAGCGTTTCCAGTAGTCGAGCGGGTCAAAATCAAATTCCGGACAGGACCAGGTCTTATTATAATTTGGATAGGCGCGGCAGTATTCCGCAAATGTCGGTACATCCACACATGTCGACAGATATTCTTCGACAGAAACATCCGCTTCAAAGCGCTCTGTGTGAAAATTTCGAATGTCTTTCTCATCAAGATTCAATTTATCCGGATTCATAAAAACTCGCCCTTTCTTCATCTTGCAAATAGCCTGTTACAATTAGCATAAATATTTTATGCGGATTACTGCAGCCAGTTTCCGTAATCGGTCACGATTTCTTTGATTCTGCAAGCCTGCAAAATAATTCGTAAATTGAAAATATCTTATCACATAAAAAAGGGGACTACAACCGAAGATTCTCTGTTTTCATTCTTCCTGTCATCTGTTATAATCAGGGCATCGGGATTTTTGAAAGGGGAAGGACAATGAAATTCTATGAAATTACATTCAGCCCGACAGGAGGGACAAAGAAGGCTGCCGATATTTTAAGCCATGAGCTTTCAAAACATATTTCGGAGATTGATCTGTGTGTCAGAACGGTTGATTTTACAAAAATTGTATTGGGAAATGATGATATCGCGCTGATCGCAGTTCCGTCTTACGGAGGGCGGGTTCCTCAGACTGCCATAGATCGTCTGAGCGAACTGTCCGGAGGGCAGGCAAAAGCAATTCTTGTCTGCGTATATGGAAACCGCGCTTTTGACAATACTCTGGCGCAGCTGCGGGACATTTCATGCAAGGCCGGTTTCAGACCGGTCGCGGCTGTCGCCGCACTGGCTGAACATTCGATTGCGCGGAAAGTTGCCGCCGGCCGCCCCGATGCAGAGGATGAAAAGCACCTGAAAGAGATGGCATCCCAAATCCGGCAGAAGCTTGACGCAGAGGATGTCTCACTTCCGGATGTAGCCGGAAAGATCCCGGAAAAAGCAGGGCTTAAGACTCCCGGCATGGCTCCGGATCCTTCGGATGCCTGTGTAAAATGCGGCCTGTGTGCAGAGAAATGTCCGGTTGGCGCAATTGATCCTGTATCGATGAAGCCGGATTCTAAAAAATGTATCAGCTGTATGCGGTGCATCTCTGTCTGTCCTGTTGGGGCAAAAAAGCTGGAGCGTGCCATTACCAGCCTGGGCGGCGTTGCACTTGGTGTACTTTGCGCAAACAGAAAAGAGTGCGAACTGTTTTTATGACCATATAAAATATGAGGAGGACTTTTCAGAATGGAATTACAAAGTGCTATTGAAGAAAGAAGAAGCATTCGGAGCTACGACGCTTCGAAAAAAGTAACTGAGGAAGAACTGCGTGTTCTGATTGAAGCTGCGCAGCAGGCGCCGTCCTGGAAAAACAGCCAGACAGGAAGGTATGCGATCGTGTACACGGAGGAAATGAAGGAACAGGTTTTAGATAAATGCCTCCCTCCTTTCAACGCGAAAAATGCGGCCGGTGCCGCTGCTCTGATCGTTACCTCATACGTAAAAAATTATTCCGGTTTTGACAAAGAAAATGGCACTCCAGCGAATGAGATTGGCAACGGCTGGGGTATGTATGACCTTGGTCTGCAGAATCAGATCCTTATGTTAATGGCAAAGGAAATGGGCATGGATACTCTGGTAATGGGAATCCGTGACGCGGCAGCTCTTCGCGAGTTGTTGAAGATTGATGAATCGCAGGATATTGCCGCTGTAATCGCACTTGGATACGCTGCCGGAGAGCCACGCCCCAAAGTGCGCAAGACTGTGGATGAAATTGTGAAATTCTATTAAAAGTATTTTAGTACGCAGCCCACGCGAAATCCTGATCCGCGCGGGCTGCATTACCATAAAATAGCTCGTCCTGCGTCCCACATCTCATTCGATATGAAACCTTTACAGGAGGATATTCAGTTCTTTCAGGTCGAACGTTCCCTCATACACCCGAATACCCAGCACATGCTCACCCTTCGTGATATGGATCCTGGCTATGGCCGCTTCTGTAAATTCTTCTGATTCCAGCCGAATATGCCCCGTCACCAGCTGCGAATTTAGCAAAATGGCAATCTCCGCCTCTCCTCTGTATGCGAGCACCGCCGAATATTCGCCTTCCTCACTGCAGATGACCGAATATTCCAGCCATTCTTCTTTCGATAGCGCATGGATGAAATAGCTTTGCGTTCCTTCTGCCTCCGCGATGCCCGCATTGTCTTCCCGGTATACTGCGGATTCTGCCGGAGCTTCTTTGTGGAAAGCAATTCCCTCCCCGCCTCTGTCGTAATTCTCTGCCGGGATCCTGCAGGGAATTGTGGATGCCGGATAGATAAAGGGAAGCTGACCGGCACCGTCCATGCCCATAAACGGAAGCCTTTCCGGAAGCTTCTGCACCGGGTCAAAGCGCACATCCACCTCCACTGTCTTTCCCATACTGTCCATGATGTCCAGACCATTTGTAACCTCTGAATCATCCGCAATGGCTATGCCGTCTGTAATGGCTAAGCCATCCGTAACACCCATGCCGTCTGTAACGACTGAGCCATCTGTAACATCCAGACCATCTGTAACCTCTGCGCCAACTGTAGCATCCGCCCCAACCTCCCAGAACAATCTGACATCCAGCAGCTGTTTAAAGGCATCGTAGCAATAGCCGCCGTCCGCGCTCTGCAGCACCCCATAATACCGCGCGAAACGGGTAAGCTCCTGACCTCCCACGGAAACGGTTTCCGGAATCCGGTTGGTATGAATATGCAGGATCAGCTCTTTTGTTGGAAACAGGCCGTTGCTTCTTTCCATATGAAGCCGCAGCCGATCCCCTTCCATCCCGCAGACAAACCTAGTCTTTGTATAAGCACCGTTTAAATATTCCATGCTGTGTCCATCGTCGGCGTACATCGTATATTCAGTAGCTTCTGCGCGGGAATCCGGATAAATCTGCACCTCAATCCGATCCCAGCTCATCTCATCCGTATTGCGCAGACCGGAAACCATGGGCAGGATCGCGCCCTCTCTGACAAACACCGGGATTCGGTTCTGCGGCGCAAAGACTTCGATGGTCTGCCCGCCCTCGTACTGATGACCGTAATCCCAGTCATACCAGGTACCCTCCGGCAGGTAGATGGTTCTGTGGTCCGTCTGTTCCTGGAGCACCGGCGCCACGAGCAGCCACTCGCCAAACAGATACTGGTCCTTCAAATCGTAAGTATTCCTATCCTCCGGATAGTGCCAGAACATCGGCCGCATGATCGGCGTTCCGTGCAGATGGCTTTCGTAGTAAGCCGAATAAATATAGGGAAGCAGGCGATAGCGCAGCCTGATATAGTGGCTCATGCCGTTTACCATCAGCTCGGTATAGCGAAACGGAACTGCCTCGCCTCCGGCGTGATGCGCCCGCATGATCGGCGTAAAGCAGCTGAACTGCATCCACCGCTCAAACAAAAGACTGTGCGCCGCCACATCGTTCTGATAGAGGTTGTAGGGATAGCGGTCGTTATTTGTAGTAGATATAAAGCCGCCGGTGTCCGATGTCCACATGGGAATCCCGGACAAGCCCGTATTGAGTGCTTCCGGTATATGCGCCTCAAAGGTGCCATACTCTGAATAAACGTCTCCGGTCCACACCGCCGTAGGCTTTCGCTGGATGCCCGCGACCCCCGTCCTCGTAAGCACAAATGAGCGCCTGCCAGGATTGTGTCTCTCCGTGACCCGGTGGTAAACATCCGCAGTAAAATTGCTGAACAGGTTGTGGATTTTCTCCGTCCTGCCCGCGAAATACACCGTGTTCGGGGAATCTCCTTCCGGCTCCGTCAGATCCAGCCACCAGCCTTCCACCCCGTCGTCCAGGACTCTGGTCAGCTGCGGCTCAATCCATTTTTCCGTATCCGGATTGGTAAAATCGATCAGCTCCCCGCTGTAATGCCCGCAGGTGATGGTGTTACCTTCATCGTCCCGCGCCAGCACTCCGGCTTCCAGAGCACTCTCAAAGGTATCCGCGTTTTTCTTCAGCATCGGCCCCGAGTTCGAGACCATAAAATGAATCCCCTGCTTCCGGTACTGCCGGATCTTCTCCGGGCTTAAGCCCTTCCATCTGGGATGCCATTTATAATTGTTGAAGCATTCCGCCCAGTCAAAATCAAACACAATGCAGTCCAGAGGAAGCTCCGCTTCCTGGTAGCGGTACAGGACATCATCCAGCTCGTCCCAGTCCCAGAAGGAGCATTTGCTCTGCATAAATCCCAGCACCCACAGAGGCGGCAGCGCAGGCATTCCGATCAGCTTCATATAATTTTCGTGAATCTGCCCGATTGACTTTCCACTGAAAAAATAGAATCGGCACGGTCCGCCCGCGGCCGCCACAGAAAGGCAGTCCTGTCTGGTTTTTCCCAGATCCACATCCAGGCGGTACGTATTGTCCACATAAATAGCGTAGGGCTGCACACCCCCTAAACTCAGCAGAAACGGCACCGGAAAATCTGCGGTCACATGATTCCGGTTAATGCGCTGTCCGGTGACCATGTCGCGCCGGCTGCCCCTGCGGTTCAGGCTTCCGCCGCTTATGTCGTTGTCCTCCCCCAGCCCATACAGACATTCATCCTCACGAAGGCTTAAGGCAAACCGAAAGCCTCCGTCCTGGTCAAACGCTACCGGTTCCTCCCGGTAAGAAGACGCAATCACGTGCCTGTCATTGTCCAGAAACCGGTATTTCAAAGAAGTCCGGTCAATCTCCAGGATCAGGGAAGCAGTGCGGATGCAGATCACATCTCCTTGTTCCACGATCTGAACCTCCGGCCTGGGTTCCTGATCTTCCTGGAACGTGCAGGATTTATGTTCCTGATTTTCCTGGCGCATGCAGGACTTATGTCCCTGATCCTCCTGGAGCGTGTAGGACCTATATTCCTGATTTTCCTGGAGCGTGTAAGATTTTTCTTCCTTGCTTCCGTCCAGATAAAAGGAAAGCGCAAAGGTCTCCTCATTTATGACAGCCACCTTCATTCTCAGGCCGCTGCCTGCTGCCAGTTCACACACTGAGTCATCCTTTTTTATTTCCTGAGTGGATGTTTGATCGAATTTATACATGTTTGACCTGCTTTCCTATCTCCTCCAGATATCATCTTGTATCCGGCATGATTACAATTGATTTTTCAGGCATAAAAAACGTCTCCTTGTGCACAAAAAAATAACACAAGGAGACTTCATTCGTCAATTCTTATTTACATAAGCTTCATCATCAATCAATCTTGAACCCCTTTAATGCTCCGGCGGCGAGAAAGGAAACGATCGGCACCGTAAGGATGACTCCCAGTGTCGCCGAGACCCCCTGCAGAATTTCCAGCCCGACGCTGTACATATTCAGGACCTGATAGTAGGCGTAATTGTAGCTGTAAATGTAGACAAACGTATTGATAGAGCCTCCGGCGAAAGCAAGGATCAGGGTGTTGGACATGGTGCCCATCATGTCACGCCCCACGTGGATTCCTGACAGAAACAGCTCCTTCCGGCTAAGGGAAGGAGTTTTCTCATGAATTTCATTGACCGTACTTGCCACGGACATGGCTACGTCCATCACCGCTCCCAGTGCTGAGATCAGGATTCCGGCAAACATCAGCTCGCCGATGCGGATATCCGTCATTTCGCCGATGTAAATCAGGTCTTCGATGTCGCTGACGTTGTAGCCGGAAAGATGGGCAAACCGTCCAAACAGCTCCGCGCATACAGCTGCGATGCACACGCCGAGAATCGTCCCGGCCATGGCGCAGATCGCTTTCACCGTCCAGCCATCAATCAGCAGCATAGAAACTACCGTAACCAGCACAACCAGAAAAGCCGCAGACAGGATGGGTGAATACCCGCAGTATACCATGGGAATAAAAAGAAAAATTATGCAGGCAAATGTAAAAACAAGGCCGAGCCCTGATTTCCATCCCTTCCGCCCGCCGATCAGTCCGAGCACGACCAGAAAAAAAGCAAGGATGGCATACAGCTGATTTCCCCGGTCATAATTGTAAACACTGACGGTCCTGTAATCTCCAGACTCGCTGATAATCACAATGACCCGCAGGCCGACTGTGCAGTTTGCTCCATAGAGGTAAGAGGAAGAGCTGGTGGCCTCCAGCGTTTCTCCCTTGTGCTCACCGGTAAGAATTTCCACCTCGACCGTCTGATACCCCGCACGGGTGCCCTCGCTCGTCAGATTGTCTTCCAGAATCGATACTACCCGCGCCTTTTCAAAGGTACGCCCTTCGTTAGAAAGCAGCTCCGTCTTTTCTGTCCGGCCAAGCCACCAGGCAAAACCGATCAGGCAGATGAGGAAGAGACAGATGAGCCCTGCTTTCAGAAGCATCTGTCTTCTGTTTTTTACTTGTACTATCAACTTCTTTATTTCTCCTTTTGCACCTCATACGAAATGCCCGCTGCCGCGGGCATTTCTGCAAAACACTGTCGTAATGATCTTATATCGGAATCTCTCAGAACCGCTTTACAGGTCCTCTGTTTACGCGCAGATTATCTGTTTACGCGTAGAGCCTCTGTTTACGCGTGGAAGTATACCTGGCATTCCAGAGAATCCACCGTCGCAGGCGAAACATATTCCGGTGCCGCCTGACGGCGAGGATCATGCCCGCCGTGAACGGCAACAATCCGCAAATATGCGTCATTACTCCGCATCCACGGTCTTTACAATCGTCACGCACTCGTCGATCGTCTCGTTTGTATCACTGCGGTAGGTATTGATTGTAAGCGTGGTGCCGGTCACCTCGATCAGTGTGTAGGTCGGCACATCCTCCTGCCATCTTGCGGCGATGTAGCTCTGCTGGCGGGCCGTCAGATCGTAATACTTGCTGCCGGACGCGCTGTTTGCGGTCAGATACAGAATCCCCTCCGGGTCAACCGCATAGGTGGTATCTTCTGTGATGCGGTCCGTATCCATGATCTCATACAGGTATTCCAGATACGCCTGCTCGCTGGCATCTTCGGTATCGTCTGAAATGTTTCCGGGTGCTACGGTGATCGTCTCTTCGCTGTCGCCGTTGTCGATATCTACATCCAGCATTTCATCAAATTCATCGTCCGTATAGGTAACGGTCTCTTCCACTGCGTCGCCGCTCAGGAAGTAGCTTCTTGAATACGCATGGTCGTGTCCGGTCAGAACCAGGTCAATGTCATAGGTCTCAAATGCCGGTGTCAGCGCATAGCGCAGGTTCACGATTTCCGGCTCGTTGGAGTGCTCCGCAGAACCATAGATATCCTGATGCAGGGTGACAATTCTCCAGGTGCAGTCCGGATTGGCCTCTACGGCCTCCTGAATGAACTGAATATGCTCCGCAGAGTTTGTATCCTGTGTATTCAGCATGATAAACAACGCATTGTCATAGGTAAAATAATAATCGCCGCCTACATAGCCGTTGTCGCCGAGCTCGCTTAAATTCGGCACATTAAAATGATACTGGTAGTTCGCGTTGTCGGCATCATGGTTGCCCACCGTGGTCGCTACCGGTACCGAAGTAAGTACAGAAGGCAGAAGGTAACCGGTATATTCGATCTCGCTAATAGTTGTACTTTCAACCTTTGAAGCATTGGTCTGCACCTGGTCGCCTGCAGAAACAATGAAATCCAGATTATCGCCCAGAGCCGTACACATCTCGACTGCCTGCGTCAGCGTGTTCGCCCAGTTATAGCTGTCGCTGGCCACCGAATCACTCTGCACCTCATAAAACTCATCCGTCAGGTCGTCCGGGCTCTTCGCCTTCAGCTCATTGGAAGATCCGATCTGCGGATCGCCGATCAGCGCAAACGTAAAGCTGTCCGCACTGCCCGTCGTAAAGGATTCAATCTCTTTTCCCTCTACCTGATAATAATAGGTCGTGTCCGCTTCCAGCCCCGTCAGCACCGCTTTGTTGCTCGTATAGGTCACTCCGTCGTCATCCGTCTGCTCCGTCGCAGTCTGCGTGATCTCGGCAGTCTGTCCGTCGCTCAGGTCTTCCTGCGTTCCCCAGGTCAGCGAAGTCTCCTCGCCATCCTTGGAATACCACGCAAAATTCATCTGCGACTCATCCTCACCGGGCGTCATCGACACCAGCGTCCAGTCACTCTCTGTCTCCTCCCAGACACTCTCCTTCCACTCCTTATAGGTGGAATCCGCAGACTCATCATTCACGGTTTTTCCATCCGGAGCCGCGTCAGCCAGCGCGGTCATACCCGGAACTGCCGCCATCGCGGCCGCCATCATCAGGGCAACCCATCTGTTTCTCATTTTCATCTCTTCATCCTTTCTCACTTCTGGTCAAGTGGCAGCTGCGAAGCCGGGCATCTGCCTGTGGTCTGCAATTTGAAGACTGCAGTTTAAAATCTGCAAATCGGATAGGGGGAGTCCTCTCACCCTATCCGCTGCGCGAGCCGGGTGCGGCTTTAGCCGCAAAATTCCTTACCCGGCTCTGTGCATCATAAAATGCCCTGTCCGCAGTGCGATTTTCTATCGTAAACGCGTTCAGAGCATATCATACAATTGTAAAATACAAATCATATCAACCAGAAATCAGGATAAAATATCTGTAAATGCGCCAGAATAAGCAGTTCCGGCATCTTTCTTCCTCCTGGGTACCCTTTTTGCGGTCTTAAGCTCCAGGTCCTGCAGCTTTCGGCCAAGCTCATCATCTTTGGCAATCAGCAGAAGATCCTTAACCACATAGCCTCGGCAGCCTCTGTTGCGGAAAACTTTGTGGCTTCACCGGCAGAACGTGCCGCCTCCTCCAGTTTTTCCATATCGCCTTCAATGTCCGTGGAGCTTGAGGAAATCAGTGCCTCAACACTGGACATGGCTGTTTCAAAATTTGCCGCTGTAGTAACAGCCGCCGTTCCCAGTGCTACCACACCTGCAGTCACTGGCATGAGTTTCGTGCCGACTGTGGAAATTGAATCACCAACCGACTGCAGCTTCTCGCCGGTCGCGGAAATCTT
>JAJBVE010000118.1 GCA_020859995.1 Clostridiales bacterium | reverse complement strand
GACTGAGCGCGCCGTTGGCGCGGAACAGCCGCTCCGTTTTATCGGAATTCGCATTTTATTATTAATTCAGAGAAATTAACAATAACGGCGGGTACTTATATTGCAGAAAGCTTTGCGTATACTTATAGATCATGTCGGGAAATTATTTCAAACGCTGGCGGAACCCTATCAATCCGGGGAGGGACTTTTACCTGTGCTGCCGACTGCGTAGGCTCATATGTAATCTCAAATAATGCGAGTGGAAAGGCGACAATCAGCGACGGTAAGTTTACAAACAAAGCGGAGGATGGATGCGGCCTGTATAACTATTCCGGCAGTATTACTGTGAAAGATGGAACCTTTAATGTGTATTCAAGTATCGCAGAAACCATTGGCGGAACCGTAAAAATATCCGACGGAACTTTCAAGGCAAGAGGTTCTAAAGTGATTATGTTAAGAGCTTCCGGCGGAAAAATTACTGTGTCTGGCGGTACTTTTACCGGGAAAAAGGCTTATAAGTACTCACAAAGCGACGGAGGAAAAGTGAAGATTACCGGAGGCACATTTAACGTAAAGTATGACGAATATGAAAGCTGATAAAAGCTGCAGGAGCGTTTAAGGGTTTATGCAGTCAGGTGAAAAAATATGCTAATAGCGAGATAGCGGCCTTGTTTAAATCTTACCTGAATCTTATCTGAAAATCAGGTGGTAATCGGATAGGGGGATGATTAGTCTCCTATCCGATTTCTCGGCAATGTTGAATATTATTATGAATCATTTACAGCGTTCATTTTCCTTGCCGCAGTCCACTCCCATCGTAATGCATATGGAGCGTATTTCGCCACAAATATGTGGGAAAATTTTGTCCATATCCAAAGCGTCTACCAGCCCTTTGCAACGGACGCCTTTAATGTAAGTTTTATTTGCCTTTAGGAATAGCTGCTCCAATCCCTTCTGTCCTTTGTATACCGGGAGTTTCGTTTTTGGTGAAATTCTTAAAAAGCTCCTCAGCCCTTCCATGTCAAAAAGGAACCAGTCTTCAATAGATTTATTAGCGCGGACAAGTGTCACCTGATCTGCACCTTTTTCCTTGAGTGCTTTCGTAACAGCGTCCCAGTCTACCGGCGGCTTCCTGCTGTATAAAAAAACATCTGTGTCGTAACAAAGAACAATAACGTACTGATAGCCAGGATAATTCTTTTTAATTCCATTTTCAAAAATCCGGCACGCTCTGTTCTGGTAATTTCCGACACCTTTTACATTTTTGATTTTTACTGTACAGGCAGACCTGCCTGCCTTTTCCTTGATGGATGCAACCATCTTATTGTAAAAATCAACTTCGGTATCTCCCTCGATAAATATAACGAGAACTGTTTTTTTATCAGCACTGCCATTATTCTTTTTTGCCATACTCTTACTTCTCCAGATATGTGTTCAATATATTAATTTCATCTTCTCCGCCAGAGAGCAGCTCAAAGATATAACTGCCAACAGAAACATTGTCATTATAGGCATCCTGTTCCAGCCGGTTTACCTTTTTCCCATCTATTCTGGAGAAATCCGCAAGGCCATAAGGATTTGGCTTGCCGATATAAATATCCTCTGTAGACACATATTCAATAATATAAGGTGAATGGCTTGCAACGATTATTTTACAGTCTCCGACAAGCTGTGTCAGCACCCTCAGATACCCCTGCAGCAAAGACGGGTGGATGGAATTTTCCGGCTCTTCAAACGCAATCAACGTCATTTTCTCGATATCTGCTACAACGGCAAATGTCAGCATCAGGAAAACTCTTTTTGCCCCATCAGACATACTGCTAAAATCGAGCGGCTGATTAAGATTTTCATCCTGGACAAATATAGAGTATACCTTATCTGAAATCGTATATGGCGCATCGCTGTCAATCTTTATTCCATGATTCCGGTTTATATCAAACTCCCGTACCGTGATATTTGTGATGTTCGGAAAGAGCTGCATGAATGCATCCGTAAGCAATTCATATTTATCGTTATGCTTTTCCTTAAGATGATAAATAACCCGTGGTATGTCATTGAAATCCAGCAGGGTTGACTGGCCACGGCTTTTCATCACCAGAGGGTTTTTGGCATAGGAAAAAGAAGCGTCAAAATGGCGTTCCACATATACACTGATATTGTTCAGTTCTTCAATGATCGGCATATAATACAGATCATCAAAATTAAGGAGCTTATTGAGTATCAGCTCATCATCGGCTATCTTAATAACGCTGCTGCACCGTCCGGTCTGAGAAGACTTAAACAAAGCCCTTTCATCGCGGCTGATAAGTTTAATATATTTCCTGGCATTTTCCAGCCTGCGAGCATTCAGCCATTCATTCTGGATTTTCTTACCACCCTCATTTTTAATCCAGATGAAAGAGAATCCATAATTGACTTCATAAGATTCTCCAAGGAACTCTGTCTGGAAAATGAAATTCGCTTTAAAGTCATGGTTCGCTGTTTTCTTATTGAGCGGAATGCCCCGTCGCCATCCCATCATAACAGATTTTTCGGCAGAAGCTGCAGAAATAAAAGAAACCGCAAAATCAATGCCTTCCATTAAATTGGATTTCCCATAGCTATTCTCTGAAACAAGCGAAGTCATCTCATTTCCCAGAACAATTTCAACTTCTTCAATATTACGGAACCCTTCGATTTTCACACTGATTAGCTTCATGATGTCTCCACCTTTCCTTTCACCGACACGCTTCTATTATACACACTTTTTCATGAAAACGCAAATAAATTTTTCGATTTCATTTATTATTTGCAGCTTCCTTTAAATTATGCCATAATAATCGTTTTTAAATATTGCGTTTCATGTTATCCTTTAAACACATTTGATAAGAATGGCGCTTCCCCAAAAGGCATTGATGTATTATGCGATTTAAGTGAGGCTGTGGACAATGAAGGGACATTAAAAATAAGCGGAGGGAGCTTTCCCTCAAACGGCCCCTACAAAGATGGTGAATGAATAAGAAAGCATCTTGTTTTTCTGTTTTTTATAAGCTATACTAACTTCTGGTTCCGGTTGCCCGGAGCCGGAAAAACTTATGATGCACGGAGGAGCAAAAGGAATTTTCCAGTTTATGCCCGGCCGCGCTTATGTTCGAATAAATCAACGCTTTACGGAGGCAGTTATGGTTGATAAATGGAACATTACCATCCCCGAGCTGACCGGTGAGGAGGAGCGCGGGGTCTATGTCTATCTCCCCAATTCCTATGAGGAGGAGCCCGAGCGGCGCTACGGTGTGCTCTACATGTTTGACGGGCACAATGTCTTTTTTGACTCGGACGCGACCTACGGCAAATGTTGGGGGATGAAGGAATATATGGACTACACGGGGACGCCGCTCATCATCGTCGCCGTGGAATGCAATCACAGCCCGGATCACGGGCGCCTGAAGGAATACACGCCGTTTTCTTTTTGGGAGCCATCCTTTGGAAAAATTGAGGCAAAGGGTGCGATCACGATGAATTGGTACGTACATACGCTCAAGGAGATCATCGACCGGCGCTACCGCACTTTGCCGGATCGGGATCACACCTTCATCGCGGGCAGCTCGATGGGCGGACTGATGAGCCTGTACGCGCTGTTGGCGTATCCGCAGTATTTTTCCCGCACGGCGGCTCTCTCTCCTTCCCTCTGGGTTTCCCCGAAGGGTCTGGAGAAATTAATCGAAGAGGCCGATCTCCCGGATGGCTGCGTGCTCTATATGGACTATGGAGAAATGGAGTTTGCGAATCATAAAAACGCGCAGCGCGACTTCGGCCGCATCGCGGCGAAGCTGCTGGAGAAGGGTGTGCTGCTGGACTGCCGCGTTGTCCCCGGCGGGACGCACTGCGAGGCCAGCTGGGAGCGGCAGATTCCGTTTTTTATGGAGACGCTGCTGTACTAAACAAAATATATTTCTTTATCAGAAAGGATACCACATGAAAACGCAATACTTTTGCAATTACAGCCCCGCGCTGAACCGCCAGATGGAGTGCAAGGTCTACGGCCACGCCGGGCGGCCGGTCATTTTCTTTCCCTGTCAGGACGGGCGGTTCTATGATTTTGAGAATTATCACATGGCGGATGTCTGGGCGCCGTGGATTGAAAGCGGGCAGGTGATGGTCTGCGCGGTCGACACGGTGGATTCTGAGACCTGGTCGAAGCCCTGGGAAGAAGCTTACGGGCGCATCCGCTGGTATGAGCAGTGGATCACCTATATCACGGACGAGCTGGTGCCGTTTCTGCGTGAGCTCGCCAATGAATATAATGGCTGGGAGGGCTATCCGGGCGTGATGCTCTTTGGCTGCAGCCTGGGCGCAACGCACGCAGCGAATCTCTTTTTCCGCCGTCCCGACCTCTTTGATGGACTGCTGGCGCTCTCCGGTCTTTACTCAACGGAGTATGGCTTCGGCGATTACATGGACGAGGTCGTCTATAAAAATTCGCCGGTTCACTACCTTGGAGGCATGCCAAAAGATCACCCCTACATCCAGCTCTACAACCTCAAGCGGGCCGTCATCTGCTGCGGACAGGGCGCCTGGGAAATGCCGGAATACACCCGCAATCTGAAAGGGATTCTGGAGGACAAGGGCATCCATGCATGGGTGGACCTGTGGGGCACGGACTGCCGCCACGACTGGGACTGGTGGTATAAACAGGTGGTCTATTTTGTGCCTTATCTGCTGGGGGAAGATCAGGCTGCGTAAAAATAAAAAGAAAGAGAAAAAGAGGATGGTATTTTTCGTTTTAAAATGTCCGATTCAAAGCCGATACATCCTGTAAACCAGTATATATTTTTCACGCATAAATGTCCAATCTGATTCCGGGATTTTTCACCGGATTTTTCGTCCGGAATCCTATATTATCCAGATGCATAGCACTCAAAAGCCTCCGTCGCATAAAACGGAGGCCTGTTTTTTTTAATCATTCCTGTTCCGGTATCCCGTAATTCCCGTCGTCATCGCATGTGAGATATCCATGCACATGCAGCCATTTTACCTTGTTCCACTGCGATCCCCTCAAAGCCTTCCCGTCAAGCCCGTCACTGATGCGCCAGGATCCATTCTCATGAATCGCTTCACAAATCTTATCATAAACGCGTTTCCTGGGGCTGATCCCCTCTTCGTACCGCTTCACCCTGCCCGTGAAAATCTCCGGGTCGTCCCGCGTCAGGTCCGTCAGAATCTTCCGGTACGTCATGGGCTTTAAAAGCTTCCCATCCCCCGTCACGACCTGCGCTTTCTCACCGACATGCACAACATCCCATCCCGGCGCACAGTCCCTTACTGCCTCCTTCAATTCCCCGAACGTCACTGCCGGCTGGCACAGCGGGCAGCGGCACCCGCTTAAAAAGGTTTTCTTGCTCATGCGGAACGTGAACCCGCAGGCTTCGTGCCGGAAAGTCAGGATGTCGCTGCTGCGCTCATATTCCCCGACGATCTCATAGCCGGGAGCCAACGTCTTAACGTTAATGCGCCGCTTCGCGGGGCCGGATACCCACGACTTGCCGCAGAGGGGACAGCACGCACTATTATTATTTTTCAGCTGGGAGCGCGTCATCCGGAACTCGCTGCCGCACAGAAGATGCTTCACATGGACTTTCCTCGTCCGCCGGTCGTCGCCCGATGTCTCCAGGAACAGCCATTCTTCCGCTTCCGGATCGTACTTCTGCTGTAAAAATCCCGGATCCACCAGGCATCTCATGCACTTCGGCGGTTTCTGGAACGTGTACAACAAATCCGTGACCCTTACCGTCTCCTCTCCACACGGCACATGCACGGCACGCATCCCGGACATGAGGGGAGCGGCCATCCTTACAACATACTCCCCGTTATAAATAACAAAAAGCCTTTTATTTATAATATCCAGGACATCGCGCCCCGCGTTGCAGAACGGGCAGCCGCACCCGGTCTGTTCGCTGTACGGGTGTGCCGCATATTTCCTCCCGCAGTCCGGGCAGGTTACGTTAAGCAGCTTCCCCAGGTTTTCTCTATTAATTTTATCCCTCATCCGGGCAGCTTCCGTCCCGGCCCTCACGTCAGCGACATCCAAGGGCGTAAATTCCGATAAGTCATATCCGACGACTTTATCCCGCTTGCTATGCTTCTGGCAGGATAACAACGGGATACCGTGCTTCGCGCAGCATACCGCACCCGGCAGGTTATGGGACAGGTGAAGATATCCGGTCCCGTATTTCTTCTCATCTTCGGCCCAGCATTTCGGGCAGATGCGCAAGACACCCGCATCGTTCTGCTTCAACACAGGTGCCGACGCACCCGCGGGCTGTATCACGCCCTCGCACAGCTTCGCGGCTTTCCGTTCCGGCAGGCCGTCCATCAGGATACCAACCGGCGTCATGCTCACAAGATCGGAAAGAGAGGGGAACGTCACGTTCCGGATAGCCATGCAGACATCCGATAAATTCGCCGGTAACAGGATGGCGGTATGGCTCCCCAGGAGACGATCGACCTCGAAATACGGCATCGATTTGTTCCACAGAAACAAATCATAAATATAGTGGTAATACAGTTCGTCCTCATACGGCATCCTGCAATACGCAAGCGTCATCCCTGTCATTCCTTTAGCATCTCCTCACGACTTTTAACGCGATACACCCCGTCCCCGACATGCTCAAAGTACCCCATCCCGCATATACATTCCGCCCCCTTTGCCTCTTTTACAGTCACGCGCTTCCCGCCAAGACCATCCTTAATATCCCAGATGCCATCCACAGCTTCGGCCGCGATCCTGTCATACAGCTGCTTTTTCGCATTCACTTTCCCCTCATAGCGCTTCACCCGGTCCGTGAAAATCTCCGGATCGTCACGCGTCAGGTCCCTTATGATTTTCTTATACGGCATCTTCGGGTATACATACCCGTGTTCCGTCACGGGATGCGCACAGCTTCTCGTATCTGACTTCACGACCTTCCACCCCGGTGCGCATTCCTCCACCGCTTCCTCCACATCCGCAAATGTCAGCTTCGCATAACATAACGGGCAGCGGCGTCCGGTAAGGAACGCCGTCCTGGTTGCCTCAAACGGCAGGCCGCAGCCCTTGTGCAGGATCTTCACGGCCTCTCTGCAGCCTGCATATTCCCCTAAAATCTCATAATCCGGGTCGATGCTTCCAGCGTCAAGCGTCCTGCGGCTGTTCCAGCAGACAGAGCAGTACCCGCCTTCATGGCCTGCAAAATTCTGCACGTTGATAAAATACTCATGGCCGCACGGCAAGTGTTTCACATGAATCTTATACGGCTTCGTCGCCCTTTCAGGATTCGTAAGAAACTGCCATTCCTTCCCTTCTGGATCATACCTCGCCTGCAGCCGCTCCGGTTCCAGCTTCACGCATTCCCCGCACCTCGGCGCCTTATCGTATGCATATATCAGTTCAAACACCCTCACCGTCCCCGTGCCGCAGGGCACATGGACCGCGTTCATCCTTGAACGATTGCCGGACGGATCCAGGACCCGGTACTCGCCGTGGTATAGAACATCCAGCCTCCGGTTGATGTTCTCCATAAAACTCCGCCCCATGTTGCAAAACGGGCAGCCGCAGCCGCTTTGTTCGCTGTACAGATGGGCAGCGTATTCCCTGCCGCAGACCGGGCAAGTCACAACGGATAATTCCATAAGCTTACGCTTATTTAATTTCTTCTGTAACCTTGCCATGTCCGTCCCCGCCTGCACGTTGCCGACCTCTATCGGGGTAAAATCAGCCGGGTCATACGGAAGGAGCTTACTGCTCTTATCAGGCCGCGGGCTGGATAACAGCGGCACGCCGTGCTTCGCGCAGCAGGTGACCCCCGGCAGGTTGTGGGACAGGTGTAGGTACCCGGCTCCGTATTTTTCAGAATCCTCCGCCCAGCATTCCGGGCAGATGCGGATATCCTCTGCATCCGTCACGCCGGTCTTATTCTGTATGGGGACACCTGCCTCTTCCGGCTGGATCATGCCCTCGCACAGTTTCGAGGCTTTCTTCCCGTCCAGGCCGTCCATCAGGCAGCCAAGCGCCGTCATGGAGACAAGCCTTGCCAGGGACGGGAACGTCGCGTTTTCTATGGACATGCACACGTTTGATAAACAGCTGGGGTTAAGGACACGCACATAGCCGCCGATGGCCGCGTCCATGCCCTTCAGGTTCGTATTGACGTTCCATAAAAACAGGTCATGCATGTAACCGTAATACAGTTCATCCTCATACGGCATCCTGCAGTATGCCAGCATCATCCGTTCACCACCCCTTCCAGATCAGCGTTTAACGCATTCCGCACCAGTTCCTCATCCTCCGGATCCACGGGCTTCTTTTTCCGCCCGCGCTTCGACGTAACAACCGTCTTCTTCCCTGCTCCGTCAACCAGCTTTACCACTTCCGCCACGATGAACGGAATGTCTCGATCCGGGATATCCGGCTGTTTCAGCATCAGCTTGTTCACCGCCCGCTTCGCCTGTGCGCTGGTCATGTTATGTGTATCGTGCAGGATGCGCTCCACTTCCCAGTATTTCGTCTCTCCCCACACGGACTCGATCTGCGCCTTCTCATCATCCAGCTTCGTAAGCGCCAGCAGGCACTGCTCTTTCTTCTCGTCCGCCTTCGTAAGCTTCTTCTGATTCTTACTGGCCAGCTGCACAGCCCTGCGCTCGGATTCCGAACGCTCGCCGAATATCTGTGTCCGAATGTCCACAAGCTGCTCTTCCGCAACCCGGTGGATATCCTGCTCCGTGATCAGGGCATCCGAAGACTTGTTGATGAATTCCCCCTGCACCTTCTCCATGAGCCGTATCAGGATGGAAATGTTATACATACTATCAATGCACAGCTCGTCTGTAATCCCGTCCGTCAACGGCGTCACCTGCCGCGTCCACTGGAACTGCCAGAGGAACTCCACGGCCTTCCGGAAATACTTACGGTCAACCTCCCCTGTGCAGGAGACGTCAATCCGGGAACCCATGGAACGACGCACCAGGCGCGTATACTTGTCATACTTCGGGATCAGGTCATAATTGCCGATCATACCGATGGCACAGCCCGTCTCAGCAGAGATGCCGATGATGTTCTCAATCGACGAATTGCCGGTAAACGGCAGGAATTCCGCCTCGTCAATCACGATCAGCCCGACCATATGGCGGCGCACGATGGCCTTTACCACGTCGCAGGCATCCGCGACCGTCCTCTTGCCGCGCATTTTGGAAGACCAGTAATCCCCCATGCCTAAGATCTCATCCACCTGCCTGGCAATCGCCCGCAGAAGCCCCAGCATCGCCTCGTTCATGGCCGTCACGTAAATAATGGGGATCTGGACGCACTCGAAATCACGGAACACATGCCGGATCGCCCTCGGGTACATGCGGTAGACCAGCTGCATGGACATCGTCTTCCCGCACCCGGACTCCCCGAAGATGACGAAAAACGGCGGGGATCCGCCGAACAGGCTGGTGCAGGAGCAAACAAAAGGCTGCTTCCCGGAATTCACGATATCCAGACGGATATCCCTCGCGGCATAGCTTTTGTAAAGCGACTCAGCGACCACCTGGCTGATGCGCGGCGTCACGGACAAAGGCGCGAACACGCGGTGCAGGTTGCTCAAACCCTCTATCTTCTGCGGGATATACATTTGGGATATCTCCTCCCTGTCATACCCCGGCGGCTGGATGTAATAATTCTCCCTTATCTGCCGCTCCGGCACCGGGAACGGCAGGGCGCAGAGCATCGGGTTAGCCGTGCTGCCGCCCCGCTTCATGTACCTCGCCGGGCAGATATCCTGCTTATCCCTGTCCGGGTACCGGTCAACATCCGGATCCGCAGGCTCTAACTTTAACTCAATATCCGTCAGTAAATCCAAATAAATCACCTCTTCCTGTCATCGCCGAACACCCAGTCATCATCATCGTCATCATCATCCATGATGCCTGGTGATAAATCTGGCGTTGTTACCCCTTCTGAAATTAAAGCATCCACCGGGAACGCATCATCCAGTACGCGGCGCTTCACCTCATCGTCATCCTGGCTCAGGCGCTCTTTTTCGGCTGCACGGGCCAGCGCAATCCCCTTCGTGTTATTCGGCGTATCATTCGATAATGCCTTCGCGGCGTTCAGCGTCTGCTCGTTCTGCGCAAGCGTCGTAATTACGATATCCTGATCCACCTTATCACGCTCCTTCCGCCGCTCCTTCTCGCCCTGCCCGTAAGCGTCAATCTGCTTCCATGTCTTCCCTGCATACCCGCGCAGCTGGTCTTTTGACCGGGAGAGCGGCACGGCATGCAGTTTGCCCTTGTATTTCACGTAAATCCTCGAAATGTCCGTATCCGCGTACCGTATTTCATATTCCGGGTTCTTTGCCTTTAAAAGTTCCGTGAACCAGTCCTCCTCGCAGGCATAGGTTAAAAACTTATAGGACAGGCCGGCGCGTCCCCGCTTGAAGGACTTATCATCCCACAAAAGCGCGTAAAGAAGCGTCGCCCTGTTCGCGTCCGTTATCCGGACCGGCTCCAGAAGCTGGTTCGTGTAAAAACGCCAGATCTCGGCAGGCACGGACGGGATATCGCTGTCGTTTAATTCCACCGGCCTTTCATACCCCTCGCCAAGCTGCGTGGTATTTAGCTGTAAAATCAGCCGGTAGCACATCTGCTTGTAATCATCCAGGAGAAGTATAGCGTTCTCCCTGGCCTCCTTCGGCCCCTCGTGCGTCTCCATGATATACCCGTCGCGGATCAGGAGCGACTTCAGGTGCCGCTGCAGCCTCCTGAACACGTTCTCGACGCCGCCCTTGTACGAACCTGTCGCCGCCGGGACGGGGTAGAGCTCGATATGCCATTCCTCCATGATGCGCGCCATGTGCTTCGACATGTACTCGCTCCCCTGGTCCGTATAGACCTGGCGGGGAACCACCATGGACGGGAAGCTGTAATCCGAGCAGTGCACGCCGACAAGCGACGTCTGCTTCTCGTGCGGCTCCATCATGGACATCATGAGGTTGACGAAACCGGAGACCGAGTTGTTCTCATAGCCGATATAAACCCCTATGATGATGTTGGCCTTCGGATCGAACGCGCAGTACAAGACCGGCTTCCCGATGACATCCCCGTTTGGGGCGATCAACTGCACGCCGACCTCGCATTCATCCACCTGCACCGTCTGGCCAGGGGCGATAATCCCCGTCTGCTGGTTCCCGAACAGGAACCGCTCGTTGTTGCGCACTTCCCTCGTGCCTTTGATGTACTGCGTGACAGTCTTATCCCCGAGGCTTTTTGCCACCCTGCGGTAAAACTTCTGGTAATCCGGCGCGTCATCGCTCACATGGTACTTCTCGACCAGCGCGCTGCCCTCCTCCACCATCTCGGACGAGGTATAATAATTCAAAAGCATGTACCGGTGCGCAGCCTTTACGTTCAGCTTCTCTTTGAACACCGCGACGCCGTATTCCATCGCCTCGTCCTCTTTTGACAGGAGCTCCTGCCCCGTGAGGGCGGGATGTGAAACCTTCCGTGCCAGCTTCGTGGAACGGTTGTCCACGAGCGACGCCATGTCACACCCGGACTGCAGGTATTTAAAGAACAGGCGCAGGAACTGCTTTTTGCTTAAGCCCAGCTTGTCCGCCGCGGCATGGATGCCCGGGATATACACCCCCTGCCTGCCGATCTTCGTCCACGCGGGGGAGATATCCAGAATAAACTCATTAATGACAAGTGACCTTGCGTACGCTTTTTTCTGGATATCCCCCGACAGGCAGACACCTGGTGGATCCGGCGGTGCTTCTGTCTTCTTATAAGAGCCGTCCTTCACGCCTTTCATGAGAGCCTCCGGCGTGAAATTCTCACACTTATGGCAGTCCATCCGCACCGTGCCAACCGTAAAGCGCGATACGAAAAAGATACGGTACCTGTGCCCGCCTATTTCATAGATATCCCCGATGGCAAACCGGATGACATCCTGCGGATTGATTGTAATTTCATTCACCTGTTATTGCCTCCCTTAACTTTACTGCCTTTTCATACACGGCATCGATATCAAACGGCATGGATGCCGCAAGCTTTTTCGGGTTCAAAGGCTCCGTGTCCATATCGACGTCCACGTAATGGTGCGCGATCAGATATAAAAGCTTTTGCTCTTTCGAAGAAATATATATTTCGTCGTAAAAGCCCATCACGAGGGCGATGTTCATGATCCGGATCTGGTATTTCATCAGAAGTTCCCGCGTCACGATGGAAAAAGACACGCCCTGCGACTCCCAGTATTCGCGCTCCGTGTTCTGACGCATCACCAGGCTGTCATACCGGTACTCCCGGCCCTCGTATTGTTTTGAATTCCGGTCGAACTCCTTCTCGCTGTATTTCACGGAAAACGCCGCCTCATGCCCGTCCCTGTATGTAACGAGAAAATCCGTCGTGTATACCAACGTCTCGGGGATGCGGCTGTAACCAAGCTTTTCGCGGGCCTCGTTGACAAGGTCATGGTCCAGTAAAAACTGTTCCCGGATGTGCAGCACATCCCTCTGCCAGGTTAGCATGCGGTAGCACATGGTCTCCGTCCTGGATAAACAGTGCACCATCCGTCCTTCCCGCGGATCGTAGATCATCGAGCAGGTCCCGCTGGAACCACCTTCGTTCGCCATATAGAACGGGACGTAATCGGGGCCGATGCCCTGGCAGCGGCTCTCTTTTAATTTTGTCTTTACTGATTTGCGCTTCGGCATATGTATCCAACACCTTCCGCTTTCTTCCTCATTTATGGGGGTATTTTACCACACCTTTATTATACTGCATAGAGTACCGTACGTCGATTAGCCGTAAACAAAATCGAAGAATTACAACGGTAAAGCGTTTTTATCTGTTTGACACAAACGAATGAAAGGCCTTATACTATTATGAAAAAGATTCATAAATGAGCAAAATATCCCGATGATTTGTCCCATCAGGGATATTTTCGCGGCCTACAAAATTTTTGAAAGCTGGTAAAAAAGCATGAAGAAGGATAACGAAAGCACGCTCCGCATGAAGCGGATCATCAGAGAAAACCTGAAGACGCTCTATAAGGAGAAGGGATCTACCCAAAAGGCATTGGGCGCTGCCTGCCATGTATCGCAGCAGACAGTCAGCAAATGGTCGGCCGACAACAACAGCATGCCCACAGCGGATTACCTGCCGGTTATCGCGGAGCATTTCGGCGTCACGGTTGACTGGTTATTATCAGACCACAATCCTGAAAGCGTATTCGCGGGGATGAAATACTACACGGACGCGTTCGTTGCGCTGAAACCTTTAATAGATAACGGCACGATACGCACAGCCTGCATCCGGGACCCGATATTGAAATATCTGGAAGAAGAGGCGTTCAGGATCATAAACAGCGGCAGGATGGATCCGGATGATGTTGAGGAATGGATCAGCCGCGTACTAAAAGACTTTCATGGATACAGGCTCCCGGCATGTTTAGACCCGGAACTATGGCAGGCCGTGCAGGAAACAGGCATCAAGACGTCATATCCGGACACCATGAAAGAATACGCAGCTCTCGCGCAGGCCGTCAGTACAGTCCATGACGAGACAGTAGAATTGAAAAAAAGACATACATTCTGGAAGGACTTAGCTGAAACGCAAAGCGAAGACCATAATTTCCATGCTTACCTAGCGGATGCCGTAAATACAGAAGAGTCGGACGGGTAATCCTTTACACTGGATACATACCATAACGGGTGATGTTTCGACTTGAACTTACGAAAAGGAGGAACGCCCGCTATGCTAACCAGTGACAGGATCCATGCTATCATGGGAAACAATATCCGGTATTTATTTACGTCCCACCCCGGATCGCAAAGGGACTTTGCGCAGAAGAATTACTTATCAGAATCCAGCGTAAGTGCATGGGGAAGGAAAACGCTCCCCTCGACAGAAAATCTGATCCGGCTGGCGGATTATTTCGGAATAGATATCGGCTGGTTCTGCGAGGAACACGAACTGTTGCGATCGTAGATAATGGGAAACCGCAATGATACGCTGCGGTTTCCCATTTCCATAAAAAAATCCGCAATTTAATCTGAGTGGATTTCCGCCGCAATATTTCACATTTTTAAGTTTTACACACAGAATCACGAAAGGATAGCTTTTCGTTGAATCTGTTGAGAAATAGGCCAGATATTTAACGGTTTTAAAGCTGGGTTTATCCCCGCGCCCCGTAAGGATACAGAAAAGGAAGGAGGATAAGTGTCCAAACGCTCCAGGCATAGCGTGGCGCAGGCAAGCTGCGTCACCTACGGATCAGTTGGATCACTTTTTTACAAAACTTTATATAAATAACATTTTTGCTCGGGAAAACGAAAATGAAAATCTTCGTATAATACCGGGCTGAAAACCAATCAAACGGCAAAATGCGATTTTTCTACACGTAATTAAAAAAAAAGTGATCCAACTGGTACAAAGTTAAAAATATCCGTATAATTCCGGTCTCTGACCTGGATCATTTTTTTTTCGAAAAAAGATCCATAAAAAAAGTGAAACACGAAAATCTCCACATAATTCCGGGCTCTGCGTCGATTTTGGCTCACTGTAAAAAGTGATCCAAAAAAAGATCCACGGACGCAGATTTTGGAGCGAAAAACCGGTTTTGGATCAGTTTTGTGGATCACTTTTTCGAAACCGAAAAATTTCAAAATTGTCCGGAAAAATCCGGGTGTTTTTAACATTTATAAAAAACCATGGATCACTTTTAAAATCAAAAAAGATCCGCATTTTCAAACAAGTTGCGTCACGCACACTTATATATGTGAGACCAAAATGGCACGGTATGCTGATTCTGATGCTCCCGTGGATCACTTTTCCATGATGGATCAGTTTTTCTCTGTATATGTCTGCCTATATACCACCGAGAAACCAGAAAATCATCTGACACGAAAAGAATCACAGCCGTAAGAACCTGCCTCTACAATAAATACAAAGGACGCAGCATACGCCGCGCCCGATGGTGCAATCCTGTATCGTTTTACATATCACGACCATAAGGAGGGATGCACCAGTGAGAAGGCAGAACAATGCCGATATAATCCGGATCTTATCCACGAACATCCGATGGCTGTTCCGGCAGCACCCCGGTTCGCAACGGGATTTCGCGTTAAAAAACAACCTGTCTGAACCCAGTGTCTGCCACTGGGGACGGACGACACTGCCGGATATAACGAACCTGCAGTACCTGGCAGACTATTTCGGAGTGGATCCCGGATGGTTCTTCACGGACCACGGATTCGAAAAATTTGCAATAGAGACAAGAAAGGCGTAAGAAAATGAGTGAATTCCAAGAATTTCTAAACAAGCAGCTGCAGGACGATGACTTCAGGAAAGAATACGAAGCTATCCAGCCGGAAATGGATATCATAAAAGCTATCATGGAAGCACGCGCAGCACTGAACCTGACGGAAAAGGTATTATCCGAGCGTACAGGACTAAGCCAGGATATTATCAGCAGACTTGAATGCGGCACGTGTGATCCGACCCTTAGCCAGCTGAAACAGCTGGCTGACGGCATGGATATGGATTTACGCCTCGTCTTCACACTGAAAAACAAATAATCGATAATCCGGGTACCAAAGGCACAGACAAAACAACATGAGACAGTAAACGGGGGCTGTTTTTTCACAGCCCCTGTTTGGGTACAATATTATATTGTCCCGTTTCACAATAAAGGAGGATTATGAAAGAAGAAAACGATTTTACACTGGCGATCCGCTTCCGCACCGATGACGGAATATCATATGATACAGCTTCTTTTGAGATGCCGTTCCGTGCCGATTGTAATATCTGCAAATGTCTGGAATACCTTAAGCAGGCAGCGTATGATTACACGAACTCGGACAAAGGACAGGCGATTTTACAGAAAAACAACGGCGTTTTCAGATGGCTGGATTTAATAGAAATCCCAGACGAATTCCTTGCGCGATACAATATCCGCAGGCATCCGTTCGGCAGGCATATCAGCTTCACCGTAAATTCCGGCGATCCGATACGCGATATACGAAACGAATGAGCCCGCTTTTTCTATATTGCGCCGGACAATACAATATGTTAAACTGTACGATCAGATAAGGAGCTGATACCTGATATGGCTGATGAAAAACACCGGGACTTCATGAATTTCAGAAGTAATGTATCGCACAGCCTGGTACACAAAGGCGATATCCAGTTTATGATCGACCTGCTGGAGTCAGACGATATCCGGAAATACTGGGATATTGGATACACGTTCGAAAGCCTGTACCTGCTTGCCACGCTGGATTACCTGTCGCGCAAGAATGACATCGAGATATGCACGAACTACAATGATATCCGCTGCCATAAGTTCGAAAAGTATATATTCCCGACCGGAATTCTGCTTAAAGACAGTCTTTTTCCGGAGCAGAACCTGAAGCAGAAGGCAATCGATGAATGTATCCCGGAATTTCTGGAGCACGGGATCATAGAAAAAGAACTATATGACGCAGTATAACGCTTCCCCCCAATATCATACGCGCAATAATACAAAGAAAGGCAGGATCATTATGCCAACCAATACGTTTGACCGAAAAATAGAAATCACGGATCCAGAATCCATTGAAAAGCTGTCGCAGATCATGTCCGACGAAACGCCGGGCAGACCGTTATCCGAACATCCGTACTCGGATAAAGAAAGGGCAAACGCTACGCAGCTACTCAAGGAATACATAAAACGCACCGGAACACAGTCGTAAGACATAGGACCCACGGGGGAATGCCTTTTCGCTTATCTGAAGTGCAAAAACAGGCCGATATTTAACATTTTTCCGGAGGTGATACCGAATGATTTATTATATTTCAGATATGCACTTAGGTCATGCCAACGCGATCACGTTTGACAACCGCCCATTCGCTGACGTCGAAGAAATGGACCGCACTTTAATAGACAACTGGAATGCCCGTGTCCAGAAGGACGACGACGACGTGTATATCGTCGGCGATTTCTGTTATAAGTCCAGGTATTCCCCAGACTGGTATCTGAAGCGTCTAAACGGTCACAAGCACCTGATTAAGGGCAACCATGACTTTATTTTATTGCAGAGCGAAGCAGCAATGAGCCAGCTGGAATCCATATCCCAGATCGAGCAGATATCAGACGGCGATAAGAAGATCATATTATGCCACTTCCCAATTGCCGAGTGGTACGGCTACTATCGCGGCTACTGGCACGTGTACGGACATATCCACAGGGGCCGCGGTGACGGCGAGAGCGACGGTGCGAAGTTCATCCGCACGGAAGAACGCGCCCTGAACGCCGGTTGTATGATAAACAACTACATGCCGGTCACATTCAATGAACTGGTTGTAAATAATAAGATACGCAACGCAATGCCGTAACATAACGACAGCCACCCAGGGATTACATATCCCGGATGGCTGCATTATTTTTTTATTCAGATCAAACACCCGGCTTCGTGACGCGCACCATTTCCAGCGTATTCAGGTTGCAGCAGTATTTCGAATCCAATGATGTCAGGAAGCTGCACGCGTAGTTCTCCGTGTCATACCTTACCGGCACCGTCAGGAGCGCCTCGCCATACTCATTATAAAGGGTAGCCGTATCATCGACCCGGTTGTTGATGATCACGCCGTACGGCGTCAGGTCATATTCATTCTTTGAGATAGGCCAGCTGATTTCATCCACGTGGGTGTCTATCTCAACCGGCTCCGCAAGCCTGTTGAACCCGCCGTCTGTCTTGTAATAATACCCGCTCTGCGAAGCGATCCAGAACACGTCTTCTTCCGGTACATAAAGGATACGCTCCACGCCCTGCCCTGCGGAAAGGTCCCCCACAGGCGTATAGAGATCCGTCAGAGCATATACCTCAAACGTATACGGGTCCATGGCGTAATCCGGGCTTATGTACACAAGGTCGGACGTATGGGCACTGTTCCCGACCGTCTTTTCTTCTGTTTCCTCCGCCTCGGTTTCATACGGGAACGAGAACGGATCGAAATAGTATTCTTCTTCTTCCGATGCTTCCGTCTCTTCCTCAACCTCAATCCGATCGCCGGTATTCATGTCGATGTAAAAGCTTTCAGATTCGTCGTCCAGGTTCCTGCCGGACACCTGCCAGGTATCGGAATACGCGAAGTACGGCTGGATGGTCCAGTACAGGTCCGGGTACGTGTTATACAGCCCCCAGATCTCGATCTCGTCCATGTCGAAAATCGAAAACAGGGTCATTTCCGTGTTAAGGCAGTACCGGTAGACAACCTCCGCGTCCGCAACGCAGGAAGCGGAATTGTCGTATATATAAGAATACGATGAGCTGAAAACATCGATCATGGAACCGTCCGGCTTCATTACGGCATACTTTATGTAATCGCCGTGGTCAAAGTCCTTGGTTGTATAGGCAACCATCAGGTTCCCGGACGGGGAAATCCCGAATATGCGAAAATCGCTCGAAGTTGGTTCATCATACAGGATATTGCCGTCCCTGTCCAGTGCAACGTAACGTTCGTCCAGGAAGAACTCCCATTTACCGTCCGAACCGACGTGGACAGACTCCAGATCATTGTAACGCTGTGAAACCAGGAAACTAGAGTACACGCTGCCGTCCTTACCGACCAGCAGGTACGGAACATACCCAAGCTCCGGATCCTGGGATTCGGCAAGGTCTTCCAATTCCAGGCACTCCGTGGAAACGCCGAAGTCGGTCAGGAATTCCGACTCCCATTCCAGAAGGGCTTCGTCCCATCTGGCCATGTAGTCATTCAGGGCATCATTCCTCCCGTTCATTGAATCCTGATATCCCGGATAATAACTCTGTGAGAAAGAACTGTTATAATAATCGACTGCTTCTTTTACCAGGTCATAACCGCTGTTCGTGCGCATCTGCTCTATTATCGAGTATATGTCCCCATGTGCTTTCACGACGGCATAATCCCCGTACGTGCAGACAACGGTGCAGGTATCGGAAGCCTCCGCAGCGGAAAGACAGGCGTCATAAGCCTCATAATCAGAAGGCGATCCGAGGGCAACAGTATAACTCATGAAAGACTTCAGCTCTTCAACGACGTCAGAGCCTTTGAAATAAACATTAATGCCGGAATCCTCATCGTCCCACGGGTAATCCGACTCGTTCTCCAAATCCAGCCAGGAGCCGTCATACTGTTCTATCAGACCGCTGAATTCATTAAAATCCCTTATCTCCACGGAACTTAAACGCAAATGATCGGTTTCATCGTCAAACGCCAATGCATCATTGATATTATTTCCCAGATCATATATCTCATAATATTTAACTAAGATCGCATGGTCCATCCAGTAATACCCGATGATCTCCAGGATATGCTCGGACGTATAATCATAAGCTTCCTGATACGAGACGCCGTCCGAATGTGATTCTTTTGATGCCGCCGCTTCGGTCACGGCCTCTGTCTCGGATTCCGTCTCCTGCGCTTCCGTGACAGGTTCAGTAACAAGTTCGGTAGCCTCTTCTGTAACCAGTTCCGTCTCTGTCTCTGATTCGGTTTCAGGCGTTTCGGTAACCGCTTCCGTGACAGCCTCTGTTGTTACTTCTGTTTCAATTTCAGTTTCCGTGACTGCCTCGGTCATGACTTCCGTCACGGCCTCAGTTTCCGTCTCTTTGGCATTCTTGCTGCCCCTGCCGCAACTAACGCCGGTGATGCACAATATTGTTGCAAGCACCAGCATGATTAAAGATGTATTCTTTTTCATACAACATTTTCCTCCCGTACTTTCCGCAGAATCGCGTATTATTTAGCTGATCCACAGATGCTTAAACTATGATCACGACCGGCTGCGGGCGTCGTTCGCTCGGTTCTGCGCCTGATACCCGGCATACGTGCCCCTGTTGGCATCTGCCTGGTTCTGGTAGAAGATCGCCTCGTTTGCGGCCCTCTGCCTTTCCGCAGCGGCACGCTCCTCGGCCTGGAGGCGGGCATTCCTGCGCCGCTCCTCGTCCTCGGCAACTTCGTCGTTATTCCACTGGTTTCCGCCTGTATTCACCCTCCGGTTCCTGGTCATGCTAATCAGACGGTTAAAGGCAGGAGGCAATGCCTTGATTGCTGCATAGATGAGCACGCCGACGAACGCACACTCGAACAGTATATCCACGTCTATCTTTGTTTCCGGATGCGCGCACAGGCATACGATCGTAAAAACAAGGATCCACATGAACGTGCTTGTTGTCTTCTGCTTGGATGCCATCTTCTGCATTTTCTTCTGTTTCTCTTTTTCCTCTTTTGCTTTCTTCCCAAACATACTGCATTTTCCTCCCGTATTTTCCGCAGAATTGCGGTTTCTTTTTCATAAGTATAAATATAATCCCGGATGTATCCGTGCGTCAAGAAAAACACTTCATATATGAGTGATTTCATACACATATCCATGCCGGTTGTCCTCTGATATCCATACACCATACCGCCTTTCTATATGAGTTCAGACGGGGACTATTTCTTCCCCTTTTACTATATAGACACGGTGAGGAAGCAAAAAGTTTTATGGATTTTAAATTTTTTTAAAAATTCTTTACTGCACGTTATCCAGTCCTGTCAGATCCGATATCTCCGTCCATTCCACAAGCGGATTGCTTTCTTTGAACTGTGTATACGCATCATCCTGAATATTCATTTCGTATACAGAATCAGACTGAAGAACACCGTTCTGAATCGTCACCTGATCGATATAGGTCATACTGATTCCGCGCTGTATCCATGTCTCTGCATAGAAACAGTTTCCGTCTGCCGGAAGGAACACACTCAGCAATTCGATATCACCATTGATCTGAACCAGACTTCCAGCTTCCGCATCAAATATCAGACAATCATACCAGTAGAAAACATCGATGTCGTTTGTATACCGTACTCCGACTACCAGTTCCGGACTGCCATCACTATCCATATCAGTGACGAAATAATAATATCCTTCTATATTGCACCCTGCTGCACTCGGAAACGTATATTTCCCGTCCACGACGTCCTGCAGCACCTGCTCATACAGCACGCGTATCTCATCCGTCATGCCGGTATCTGATAAGCTGCCTGTATCCTCACCGATGATCATGACGATCTCTTCTGAACCGGCTTCTGTACCGGATGACGCGTACAGTTCATCCGTACTTACCGAAGCAGCGTCCGTGATACGCACGATCTGGAAGTTGCCGTTGGCATTCTTTTCAAAGATGGCTGCTTTGGCCTCACAGGAATCTCTCATTTCCGCTTCGGGATCATACTCGTACGCCAGATCATAATACACGATCATCTCATCATCTGAATACAACGCCTCCGTAATTGCAGCTGTAGCAGTATAGTTCATCGTTCCCGGAATCAAATACAAAGTATCCCCGTCTACGTTTACGCCATATTCCGAATCACTATCATTCTCCTCCGTAATGCGATAATCCGTAAAGACAGAGAACAGCCTGTTTATCCCATCAACAAGATACATACCCCGATAGCTGGAATCGTAACCCAGGTAAGTCAGCGGATAATAAGAATCCATATATGTGGAACAGAAGATATACAAAAGATTTAAGCATTTCTCATCCGTCAGTTCTCCTTCTTCCATCTCGTCCGATACATACGCCAAAACGTACTCCAGTTCCTCTTTCGTGAGTTCACCCTCTAATAAATCTGGGTATTCATCATCCTCTGCCGTCTGCACCGCAGATGAGATATCTGCCTCCGCGTCCGTCTCAAAATCCATAGTCCCTTTCCATCCGGAAATAACATCTATAATCTCGTTTATCTCCGGATAATCCGTATACTGATGATCTTCATATCCATAGCAGAAAAGCTGATACATGCCATCCTCATTTTTACGGAATACCGCAGCCAGATTCAGGCTCGTCTCTGCTTTAATGGTCTCCTTTTTATAGGAATCATAAGTTAACCGATGATAATCAAAAAGGAGTACCAGATCATCATCTGCCATTCCTGCCGCCGTAATGGTTGCGGTAGATGTATAGGAATTAGTCACACGCCCTGAACGAAACAGACCGTCTGCCACATTAATTTGATTCTCTTCACTGATCCGGTAATCAGTAAAGATAGCAAACAGCCGGTTGATCGAATCAAGCGAAAAAGTATAAACCCCATTTCTATCAACACTGATACTTTGCAAAGGACTGTTCGTTTCAAAACAAAACTTGTTCAGAAGGTCAAACTGCCTGCTTTCATAGGTCATCACAGAACCAGTATTCCCAAGATATATGCCATCCTCCTCAAAGTAAAGATACATATCATCTTCCGGTCCCCAATCATAAGTAGGTAAATACGCAAGCACAAATTCCAGTTCTTCTATTGACGGATTACCATTCACCAGCTGTGATAATTCACTGCCCGACATAGGCTGGACGGTAAGCGCCGCTTCAGCCTCGGATTCTGTATCCAGGTCTGCACCTATAACCAGAACCTGTTCTGATTCCGTCTCAGTCTGCGATTCGGTCTGCATCTCAGTTTCTGTCTCTGATTCAGTTTCAGGCAAATCACCCGTCTCTGTTTCTGATGCCGTATCGTCCGTCTTAATTGATAACGTTTCAATAACGGAAGCCAGTTCCGGATACATATCAGACACTGTATAATCCGCTTCAGTATAAACAATCCGGTACAAGTTATTAGCATCTTTTTCCAAGATTGCAGTATGCGTTTCCGTAAGGTCTTCCAGAACTTCTCCCTCTGTTTCACGGGAATACTCCACATAATGGTAATCATAAGAAACCACCAGGGTATCACCTACCACACATGCCGCATTAATAGAGGTTTCGGAAGTGTAATTAAACGTCCCGCCTATCACCCAGATGATATCTCCTACGACATCAAAATTGTCATAAGATTTATTGCTGGTACTTTCAGGTTCCTGATCATTTTCTTCCGTAATTCGATAATCTGTAAATACGGAAAATAGCCTGTTAACCTCGCTGACGTCAAAGTAATAAAAGCCATCGCCATCTGTCCCCAGGGTTTCTAACGGACTGTTTTCCTGTAAACAGAATCTGGCAATATAATATTGTCCCATACCATCAGGGTATTCCCAGTTATTAAACTCCGGATCCCCTGCCCTTAAATGGGCCAGGACAAATTCCAGTTCTTCTTTCGTAAGGTTCCCTTCCAGCAAATCCGGAAACTCATCGAACGAAACTGCCTGAACCGCAGCTGTATCTTCGGATTCCGTCTCCGCTATTGTTTCTGTTTCAGACTCGCTCTCCGTTTCACTTTCCGTTTCTGATTCACTCTCGGATTCCGTTTCCGTCTCCGTTTGGATTTCAGATTCAGTCTCGGTATCCGTCTCTGTCAGTAGTTCTGTTTCGAATTCTGTGAGGAATTCCGTCTGTAACTCTGTGGACAGTTCAGTTTCCGTTTCACTTTCTGACTCTGTTTCTGCCATCGTTTCAGACTCTGTTTCGATTTCGCTTTCCGTCTCCACTATGAGTTCCGTCTCGATTTCTGTCTCTGCCGACAGCAATTCCGTCTCAAACATGGTTTCCCATTCTGTTTCAAGCTCCGAGTCTGTCTCAACCATAACGCCTTCCACGGTTTCCGGAACCGTTTCAGATGACAGTGTCCCCGTCCCGTCAGCTTCCTGTACCACCGCAGACGTATTCCGGTCCTGGTTATTCTGTACGACCTGGCTGACGCCAAAGACAGATCCGCCGATCAGGACGGCACCGACCACACCTACCGTGATTTTCCCGACTGCTGTGCTAAGAAACGCGCTCTTCACGGCAGTACCTGCCGCTGTCTTCGCCGCGGTACCGGCTGCGGCATTCCCGGCAGCAGAGGAGGTCGCACTGGTTCCAGCGGAAATACCACTGGCACCATCGTATGCAGCATTCCCAACCGCTGAAGATGCGGCACTTTCCCCGGCAAAGGACGCTCCATTCTGAAGTACAGCTTGTTCCACTTTCGCCCCGGCCGCGAGGAAATCCGCTTCTCCGGACATCGCGGACGCGTCCTTGTGCAGCAGCAGAAGAAGCAATGTGAACGGCGCGATCTCGTAGAGCTGGTAGCCCTTCTTCTGTAACTCCTCGCCCTGTTTCTTGATGTTCTTCCGGGCATAATTCAGCCTGGATTTTACGGTATTCTCCGAGCAGCCCAGCGTCTCGGCAATCTCTTTGATCGGGATGCCGTCGATATGGAACATCAGGACACAGACCCTCTGCTCTTCAGACAATGCGTCCATCATTTCACGCACCAAAAGGCGCGTCTCCTCAGATGTATAGGATAACTCCGGCTGGTGGCTTAAGTTTTCATCCTCAATCGAATACTCGAACGGCTCCGCGTCCGGATCTGCCGCCATGTCAGTAAACAGCACCGGGTTCTTTTTCACCAGCGCATTCTTCGCCGTATTCGCAACGATCATGCCGAACCAGGACGGAAATTTCTCCGGATCCTGCAGAGTATCCAGCTTCGCAAACGCCTTTACGTAGGCGTCCTGCAGGATGTCCATTGCGTCGTCCTCGTTCTTCATATATTGGATCGCAAGGTACATCTTACTTTTGTACGTTTCTTCATACAGGAAGGTGTAGCCGCGCTCATCGCCGGATAACGCCATCCGTATCGCTTCTGTATAAGTCATGACATTTTCCTCTTTCGTATTTTCTTTCGTTCTTTCTTTCGTATTCTACTTCTTTCTTTATGGATTCATACGTTTTACCCTTCTGTTCTTTATCTTCCTGGAAATTGCGCATGTCCATACGGATCAGCGCCAGGAACCATGCCCAGAAATTCACACCTTCCACCTCCCTTCTATCTCTAAGACAGGTGGGAGGCCGGAAAAGTTTTATGCAAAACGATGTTTCCCCTTAAGGATAATTGTATCATAGCAGGTATTGCAAGTACAGAGATTTTGGCACCATTCCAATGGCTTTTACGCCAAAGGCCTTTACATCAGAATACAACAGCGGCGCATACGCGCCGCCACGGCGGAAATGTTGGATCGTCTTGCTTATAATAAAGACATCCGGATCCCAATTTTAAGCCACAAAGCCCGTACGCGGCAGAAGGAAATGAAAGGGCAGCAAAAACCAGGAAGGAAAAATTGCCATGACCATCGAAAAATTTGCGGAAACACTCATCGAAGCATTAAAAAGAGAGCCGTTCTTTAAAAAAAGGCAGACTGGAAATATACAAACCAGAAGAGCCCGGCGGTATCACGAGGACCTGCCTGGTTTTCATACCGCCCAACCGCACAATCGCACCGGCCGTAAACATCGAAGATTCGTATGAGGAATATACGGATGGCCGTCCATTTGGCGCAATATTAAAAGAAATCTCCGATACGCTGAAGGAACTCGAAAAGACTGCCGGGAAATCCGGACCGGAAACGCAGATATTCGATTTCGAAGCCGTAAAAGACAGCATCGTATTCCGGCTTGTAAACAAAGACAACAAAGCATACCTGAGAGACGTGCCGCACATGCAGCTTCCCGGCACCGACATTCAGATCGTATACGATGTCATGCTCTGTAAAGGCGTGTTTGAGAATACGAACACGGCTGCAGAAATCACCAACAGGCTGATGGAAAAGTGGGGCGTCACGGTAGAAAAGCTGCATGAACAGGCGCTTGCCAACACGCCGCGCCTGCGCCCGCTGTCGATCAAAAGGGAAAAGTACTTCACCACAGACGGATTATATCCCGGCAAGGTTTACTATCTGACGAACGAAAAGCAGTTCGAAGGCACCGCTGCCATCCTGTACCCGGAAGCCAGACAGTACCTGGCGAAGGAGCATCCGGATGGATGCTGCCTGATTGCCAGGGATATCCACACATGGATTGTCACTGATCCACATGTGAAGCTGGACGCACCGGAAATGCAGCTGTTCATAAAGGACAGCGAAAGGATCCTCTCCCGGGAAGAATTCTTATCGGACAGGATATTCTGGTACAAGGACGGCCGGTTTAAAATCGCTACGCCGAAATCCCGTTGACTTCGGATGATGCGTAGGGCATACAATTTGTCCAGCTGCCCATTCTCTGAATCGAATGGATTTCCGCACCGAATATTATTATGAAAGGGGAATCCTTATGCGACAACCGCCGGACAACGGTGAAGCCATCCGAACCTGTATGAAAAACATACGACCCCTGTTTGCAACCCGCCCTGAAACATTGGAAGATTTCACGGAAAAAAAGCGGGATCGAGACAGCAACAGTCCACTCATGGATGAAAGTAGTCCCGCCGCAGGCAAATGAGCTGAAGCTCCTGGCAGACTATTTTAATCTTGATACGGACTGGTTTTACCAAAAACACAAAACACAGAGAAAAGCCGAATATTCTGTCGAGCCAGACGTCACCGTATATATAGAAACCCTGCGGCAGGAATTGCCAGAGCCTTTATCTGGCAGCACTGCGTCCCGTAATCCGATACGCTAAGCTGAATGCCGGATACATGATCAACAACTATATGCCCGTAACATTCGACAAACAAATCGTAAATAATAATATGCGCAACGTAATGCCGTAATGCGAAAAACAGCCACCTGGCAAATATTCCAGATGGCTGTTCTTTTCTTATTCAAGTGCTACCTTTCTTTCTCCGTATAACTGCTGTCGTCAAGTCGAAAAAATTTATATATCTCTGCTCCAGACTGTTCCTGATTTCCCTGCAAAAACGGCGGGTGCAATTTCGGAAAATGGACAAAAAGGATGCCCCTGGCAGCCACGCGTATGATAGAAAATACTTATCATATGCCAACACGCCAAACATACCGTACCGACCCGGAAATGCCGGATAAATGCGGCAGGAAAGGAGCACCAGATATGCCTAAGACATACGGATACGTCCGCGTATCCACTAAAGAACAAAACGAAGACCGGCAGATAATTGCGATGCAGGAAGCAAATGTGCCGGAGAAAAATATTTACTTGGACAAGCAGTCCGGCAAGGACTTCGACCGCCCGCAGTATAAGAAGCTGGTGAAAAAGCTGCGCAAAGATGACCTGCTCTACATCAAGAGCATAGACCGCCTGGGACGCAACTACGAAGAGATCCAGAACCAATGGCGCATCCTCACGAAAGAGAAATGCATTGACATCGTTGTGTTAGACATGCCGTTACTTGACACCCGACGCGACAAGAACCTGATCGGCACATTCGTCGCAGACCTTGTACTACAGATTCTCTCTTTTGTTGCCGAAAACGAGCGGACGAACATCCGGCAGCGCCAGGCAGAAGGCATCGCTGCTGCGAAAATAAAGGGTGTACGCTTCGGCAGGCCGCCCATGCCTCTGCCGGACGGGTTTGATAAAGCCTGTTCTGAGTGGAAATCCGGAAGAATCTCCTGCACACAGGCTGCAAAGAACTGCAGAATGCCTGTCTCCACCTTCCGGTATAAAGCCAATATTTACGAAAAGAGTCAGTACAACCAAACTGACGAAAAAGTGTAGGTTTCCGCGTATCATTTTTCCTCTCATTTCAATATCACATTTTAGCACATCCTTTCGCCATTTTCCACTCATAAATGAACAAATTGCACAATTTTGCTCCTGATTTTACGTCTGGAATCAGATCGACAAAAACCTACACTTTATTAAAGCTGCCAAATAGCAGGAAATATTTTTTTTTGAAATCCATAAAACTTTTTCGGATTCTCGCCTGTCTTAGAGATAGAAGGCGAGGTGATGAATTATTACACAGTACACCCATCCGGATCCGTTCCAAGGCTTCATTTCAAAAAAGCAGCAGCTAATCCGGGCAAGGCATTTAAGAATCTATACGAAAGGTGGTGCGCAAAAAAATACTGAGCTGTAAGACAACATGCAATGCCGGATAATTGAGCCGGGGACAACTGGAATTTCAGAAATCACAAAGCAATAGCTGCTTACGCAAAGGATATCGCCAGACCGACAGGGCTGGACGATGTAAATTAAGCAAAAGGAGAAATCAATTATGAAAAAGAAAAGAAAAATAACCATGCTGGCCTTCGTGCTCTCTATGGCTTTGGCCACAAACATTTCTGCCATGGCAGCACAGGATGTACCGATAGAAGAACAACCAACGGCCACTTCCGGGCTGTATGTTTCTGATATGTACGTTATGCCGGGCCCGGACGGGCAGCAATGCATCGGCTATCTGGTTACAAATTATAACTCTATAGCTCTTAGTCTCGGATTAAACATGGAGTTCCGTGATGCAGAATATGGAAATATCGGAAGTGAATCCACATTTGTTTCCTCTGTAGGATCCAAAGAAACGGTTTTCGTCAGTGTCCCAAATTATTATGGGGAAACTGCTTCCTATCTGTACAAATCCTTTTCCGTTGCTGCAGTAAGCGAAACAACAGCAGAGCCTTCCGGCGTATCCTGTTCGGAAATGTATACACTAATAGGGCCGGATGGACAGCAGTGCGCAGGTTACATAGTGACCAATGAAAATTCCTATGATATTTTTCTGGGATTGACAGTAGATTATCTCGATGAATCGAATGAATCCATCGGAACCTCGTCCTCCTGCATCCCCTGCCTTGGGGCCGGTGCTACTGCCTGCATCTATACCGTAAATTATTATGGAGAAGAAGCCTCTTACGCAAACAGTTCATGGATGGTTTCTGAGTCAATATACGAATCGGTTGCTACAAGTATCCAAATAAACCTGTCGGCAGAAAACGACCATATGCGTGTCAGCGCTGTCAATATGTCATCAGGGGCTGTATCTTTACCGGAAGTAACTATCTTATATTTCCAGGAAGCCGAGCCGGTATACGTTTATTCCGGACTGCTTACAGATTCAAGCGGTTCCGAAGGATTAGGTGAGGGAAGCGGAGGATTTCTAAATCTCGATCTTCCAGCTTCCAGCTGGGACACCTGTTACTACTATGTTACCGCGTACAGTTCCGAATCCTGATATAACATAAGCAAAGCAATATTTACCCATACAAAAGATATCACCAGATCCACCGGACTGGACGATATAAATTAAACAAAAGGAGAACAGACAGATGAAAAAGAAACTATTCGGGCTGCTGTGCGCAGCAATGGTACTCACAATGGCAAACGGAACCGTATATGCGTCCGACGCGGAAACTGCGGACGCTTCCACAGAAACCCAGTTTGGTACGAACCAGGATGATGCGGTATTAGTACCGTTGAATACTAAGGTCTATGCAAGCACTGATAATCAATACTGCTGGTGTTCCTTTACAACAAATAGTAATACTGATGCAGAATACAAGATAATAGTAATTAATAAGTCTACAGAATATAATCTTCATGCATATATTTTCGACGAATATGGTACACAGATAACATCATGTGATGCAAATAAATCCGGTTTAGCTTCGGTTATTTCATGTGACGATTTATTATCGGCAAATACGACATACTACATAAGATTTGATTCGATCTATAATAATAATGGTTATTATGGAGATTCAACTTTTGTTGTAACCATCCGTGATTTAGCAAGCACAACAACAGCAATAAAAACATCTGACAGTATTAATGATTTATCTGACGTCGATACAACTATTACTGCTACCAATCAAGATGACGCAGTATTTGTTTCGCTTGACGAAAAATATGAAAGTAAAATTAATGAAAGTTACAATTATTTTGCATTTACTGCTACAACATCAGGAGAATATTTGATAACAGTAGTTAATAAATCAACTGAATATAATTTATATGCAAATATCTATGATGAGTATGGAACAGAAATAGCATCAGGCACGGCAAATAAAGACGGAACAGCATCCACAATTACATGCAATGATCTTTCTGAAAATACTGCATACTATGTAAGATTTAACGCAATCTATAATAATAATGGTTATTATGGAGATCCTGATTATTCTTTCATCGTCCGCGCACCCGAAACAGAAGAAACAGAATCCGTCATAATCGAAGAATCCTATGAAGAAACGGAGGAACTGATTTTCACCGTCCCTTTTGAGATAAACTCCACGCAGGTGCAGTTCGTTATCAACGAAGCGACTTTCATTGATGAAGAAGCTGCGAAAACTGCTGTGGAGCCTGTAGCGGAAGCCTTATTATCACATCCGGACAACGCCGTACTGATCGCAGGCACTACCGCCACAGACGGTACGCAGGAATCCTGCATCGACTTATCCAACCGCCGCGCGGAAGCAGTGAAAAACCTGCTTGTTGACGAGTTCGGCGTACCGGAATTCCAGATCCAGACGATCGGCTTAGGATATGAGGCTGACCCGTTTGAACGCGGACAGGACCGAGAAATCGAAGGGGACATCACCAGTGCCTTTATCGAATCCGAAGCGAAAAAGAACCGCCGTGTCGTTATCATGGATCTGGAATCCGACATCGCACAGCAGATTCTGGCGGATAACAGCTGAAACACACAGGGAACCGGGTAGCAAGCATTCACGTATCAGCGCATTGCAGAACGCGGAAAACTGCAAAATACAGTATCCCGAAATATACCTCTATATAAAAAACAACTGATATTGGTAGTGTCAAGTAGCTTATGAAAAAATGAGCCAAAAAAACAGGCTCAATAGAACCTTGAAAAATGCAGATTTCGATACCGATAGGCC
>JAJBVE010000002.1 GCA_020859995.1 Clostridiales bacterium | reverse complement strand
CCGGTGCAAGGTAGCTCTGGCCGATGAAGTACTGCGCAAAAGCGTCATTTGGCGCACCAATCGGGAATACCATCTCCGCCGCGTGTGCTGCTTTTGCATCAGTTGGCTCCGCATCTATTTCCTCTGCCCACACTTCTTTTGCCATATTAAATACTGCCCAGCCTTTTGGCCAACCTGCGTAAAAGGCAACATGAGTAACAATTGCCGCAATTTCTTTTCTGGTTACTCCTGCTTTCTTCGCATTTTCCAAATGATACTTTAAAGAAGAATCCGTAATACCGGATGACATCAGCGCCACCACAGTAATGATACAACGGGTCTTGTGATCGATGTCTTCGTCATTCCATACGAGACCAAAAAGGGTGTTATCATTCAGATCCGCGAACTTCGGTGCAAATTCTCCAAGGGCATCCCGCCCTGCTGTCTGTACTATTTTTTCCATAATGAACCTCCATTTTTTTGATAGCCCGCCGTGCTCAGTTCGCGAGCCTTAGCTCGCTCACTGTCCGGCTGTGCTGACCGTTCGACGCATCCCCAAATCCCATGCATCCCATGCAAATGCGGGATACCTGCAAATCCGAACTTCCTAACTGAACATACTGCATTTCGTCCTCCTGTTCTTGTCAAATTCCCATCCTTCTACTATTGCCAAGCTTCTTTCCAGCCTGATAAGCCTCATCCATCGCCTTTGTTCCAAGCACCTCGCCCTTTTTCCAGACCCCTTCGCCCCAGATCACAGGATTGACGTGGTTCCCAAGATAGTCGAAAATGTCCACCAGATCTCCGGCAGTGCGTTTCAGTCCTGCCTTTCCATCATGCCCGGTGACGATCACATAGACCTCCTTGCCGCCGAGTCCCTGCCATTCCGGAAGCAGACGGTCGATGAAAATCTTCATCTGTCCGCTCATAGTCATGAAATAAGTAGGAGATGCCAGAACCAGCACCTCGGCCTGCTTCACCTTATCAATGATGGACGCCATGTCATCCTTCTGAACACATTTGCCGGTCTGAAAACACGCATAGCACGCCTTGCAGGGATAGACCGTGTGTTCCCGTAAAGAAATCTTTTCTACTGTATGTCCGGATTCTCTTGCGCCGCGGGCAAATTCATCACAGAGCAGATCGGAATTTCCCTTCGCCCGCGGGCTTCCATTTATCATAACTACGTTCATAAAATTGCAATCTCCCTCCATCTTTTTGATTCACGTTGCTTTTTCGGCAGAACGGATGCTATGCGCAGATAATCCAGACGATCCAGCTGTGCTTCCGAAAATGTATCACCAAACCAGTTGGATACTTCATTGCGCACATTAGCACGGGATGGCAGAATTAGAGGCTTCCCTTTCAAGTCTTCCGGAGAAACCGCCTCTTTTGCGGCAAGCGGATCATCCGGCCTCATCAAAAGCACCCAGCGTTCCTGATGCTTTAGCCGCAGGAAATCAAACGTCTCGATATCAATCGGCTCAAGCAGGATTCCAATATCAATCAGCCCCTGTTCCATCTGCTCTTTCACAACATCTGCATTTGCTGTAAAGATATCGTAAGTAACCTGGGGATATTTTTCATGGAAGGAAGCGATGATATCAGGCAGAAGACCGACTGCCGCCATTTCCCCGCAGCCAATGACGACACGACCTTCAATCAGTTCATTTTGTTCAATCAGTTCTTTCTGTGTTCTGTCCACAAGGGAAAGGATTTCCTCGGCCCTGCGGCGCAGCAGGATGCCTTCATTGGTCAGTGTGATTTTTCTGGCACCTCGTTCAAATAATTTTACACCAACTTCTTCCTCAAGTGAAGCAAGCTGGCGGCTTAAGGTTGGCTGTGTAATATGTAAAATTTCTGCCGCCCGGTTGATCCCGCCTTCACGGGCGACGGTGAGAAAATAGCGAAGCACTCGAATTTCCATAAACAACCTCCTCGTTTTCAGGGTCTTAAGCAGATTATGCTCAAATATTGTTCCGTGCAATCCGCTGCGCGATTCTTAAATATTCCGGATTTTCTTTGCGGACAATCATGTGAAATGCGACGTTAGCTTCCGGATCGGAAACCGGTATGACTTTTCGGTCAGTCACAAAGTCTTCTGTTAATGCAAGGTTTGTGACAAAATAAGGCAGCGTAGATGTTCTCGCCAGCTCCCGGAACTCAAATTCATCAGTCTGTACCAGAAAACGGGACGCCGGCATCTTTTTATGGCATAGCTCACTCCAGAAACCGATGTCTGATTTTAAAAGGCAGTTGTACCCGTTCAGCATTTCCAATGTGACGGAAGAACAGCCTGCCAGCGTGTGGTCGGGTGGCAGGCATACAGACAGTTCTTCACGGATAAAGGGAGCACATTCCATCTTATCATCCTCTATAGGACATGGCAAAATACCAATTTCACAGCTTTTGTCCTTTACCCGCCCCGGGATTGCAGAGATTTCTGCAAGCCGGGAGGAAATCGTTTTATCCGGGAACTGTTCCGAAAGCACCGGAAGCAGACTCCAAAGAGGGGCTGGTGCGCAGGATTCCACCAGAATCGTATGCAGACTTTGGTCAAATCGGCGTACCTGTACCACTGCGTCTTCCGCGCCTGACAAAAGCGTACCGGCATATTCGACTGCTTTCATCCCTGTCTCATTGAGTGAAAGCCGATTCTTCCCATGGACGAACAAAGAAACGCCAAACTCCTCCTCCAGATGGCGCATCGTGCGGGTTAAGGTGGGCTGAGCGATGTGCAGTTCCTCCGCTGCCTTTGACAAAGTACCATATCTGGCGAATGCGGCAAGCTGCTCCAGTTCATATAGATTCAGCATATTTTCTCCCTCTGGTTTTGCTATTCATCAGAAGAATAGCAGATTTCGTTTTTGCTATTGTACATTCTTTTTGTTCTGCTGTAAACTCTGAATTGCAAACCAATTTGTAAACCAATCCGATTCGCAGACAGGAGGAAATATTATGAATTATGTCACTTTGAATAATGGTGTAAAAATGCCTCAGTTGGGATATGGTGTCTACCAGACGCCGCCGGAAGAGACGGAACGCTGTGTTCTGGACGCCATTTCTGTCGGCTATCGCTCCATTGACACCGCACAGGCTTATTATAATGAGGAGGGCGTAGGCGCTGCCATTCAGAAATGCGGGCTTCCCCGTGAGGAGCTGTTTATCACTACAAAAGTGTGGATCAGCAATGCCGGCTATGAAAAGGCAAAAGCATCCATTACAGATTCCCTGAAAAAACTGAAAACCGATTATATCGACCTGTTGCTCATCCACCAGCCCTTCAGCGATTACTATGGGACATACCGGGCGATGGAGGAAGCATACCGGGCTGGCAAAGTGCGTGCCATTGGAGTTTCCAACTTCTATCCCGACCGCTTTATTGATATTGCGAATTTCTGTGAGGTTGTTCCTGCCATTAATCAGGTGGAAACCCATTTGTTCCAACAACAGAAAGCTGCAAAAGCCGTGATGCAGAAATATGGAACTCAGATTGAATCCTGGGGACCCTTTGCAGAAGGGAAGAATGATTACTTCAACAATCCGGTTCTGAAGGATGTTGCAGCAAAATACGGCAAAACCCCCGCTCAGACTGCCCTCCGCTTTCTGCTTCAGAGCGGTGTTGTAGTCATCCCGAAGTCCACGCACAAAGAGCGTATGATTGAGAATTTCAACGTATTTGATTTCGAGCTGAATGCAGAAGATATGGCGATGCTGGAAGCCCTCGACACCGCACAGAGCTTATTCTTCTCCCATTATGATCCGGAAACCGTAGAGTGGTTCATGTCATTTGCAAAATAACGACAGAATCGCCAGATTCTGGAGATTGTGCGAAGCGGTTTTCTTCGCATAATATAACTTGCAAGAAGTTCGCCGCGCTTGCGGGAGCGAACTTCGCAAGTTAACGAGCAGCTGGTTTTTGCTGCGAGTATTATAGCTTA
>JAJBVE010000233.1 GCA_020859995.1 Clostridiales bacterium | reverse complement strand
TGTTGTCCACCCATCCCTGAGTAAGATAAGGAGCTGTTCCTCTCCCATCCCCTTTTCAATCGCATAATCAATGATTTCCGTCTGTTCTTCGTTCAGCCGCACTTCCTGCAGCCTTCTGACCAAAGTCTGCTTCCCACCTCTTCCGTCTGGCAGCGCATTCCTGCCGGAAGCTATATCCTGATTGCTAATATTGGCATTTGTTTTTTCATTTTCTCCAAGTGCATCTCTCAGCTGCCGGTTCTCCTGCAATACCGCTTCATTTTCTTCATACCTCTGTCGCAATTCTGAAGAATGCTGCTGCAGCCATTGTCTGACTTCCTCCTCGCTGATCTCGCTGTCAGCATTCGTTTTTCGTCTGTCCAGTTCTGAAAGATCAAGCGAAAGAAGCTGCTCCGGCTCCAGGCGGATGATGACCGCTTCTCCCTGTTCCTCCAGCTTATAAAAATATTCCATATCTTTTTCCGTCAGATATTTTATTTCCTGCATGATATCCGCTCCCATCTATCCGTCATTGTCCGTAAATCTGTTTTCACTGCCATTGTCGTAGTCTCTCCCATCTGCCCCGGAAGTCATCGGCCTGTCCTTTTCCACTTATGCGAATCTTCCGTCCTGTGCGCCTCCCTGGTTTCTTTATTATTTTTGCTGTATTGCTGAAGATGGCGTTCGACGCCGGCGGGATCAAATTCTCTCAATCGATCCATATCAAACGCCACCTTTGCATACTGCCCATAACCTGAATAGCCTACTTCCGGAAGAACTGTCCCAAGCTTATTCTTCTGGATAAATGCCAGTAGGCTTTTTGACATGTCACCGTTGATATAAGCCTCGTTCGATTTTAATGGGACCATATCACTGACAGGAAGGTGGACCGTCATATCTCCAAATGGCTCCAGGCCATACTCCGTCCTGCAAATCAATCCCACATAAAGACTTTTATTGTTCATATATGAGGCCACTCGTAATGAAACCTCTTCCTGTCCGAACTGCCAGTCAAATTCCAGCGTTTTCTTTTCACTCATTTTTTTCATCCTCTTTCATTCGAATCATTTTTTCTTTTAAAATTAACCGTTTCTCATGTCATCCGGTTCAGCGGTGTAAAAATCTCTTTTGCCACTTCTGAATCTACAAGGACTGCCTTCCCTTTGTAGGAATATCCTACTACTGGATGCTTTGTGAGGCGTCCCAAGCCTGTCTTTACCGGCATTGTATTCCTGGAAATAACCGGATACAGGATTTTATTCTGATAAATATAGCCATCACCTACCGGAACAAGCTGGTTTTCCTCCCCATAATCCGACAGCTTTTTGAGTTCTTCGTAAACGGTAGAATCCTCGAAGATTCCGAGATAATTCTCCACCTGATAATACATGGATTCATAAGGATTCCCGCCGCCCTTCGGGCCATTAATATAGAAAATGTCCCGGCCATCCTGCAGCCATTGCCTTTTCTTATGCTCGTAGGGACCGAGTTTCATGGCGAGTTTGTACTCCTCTTTCTCCGCCGTATGATATTTATCATCGTAAATCGGGTCGAAGCCTTTGATAAAAATCAGGCACTTCTTATTGTCCACTTTCCGAACCTCGCTCGGATCAAGGATATCTCGCCCAAGCACATCATAATTCCGGCTGCTGGAGCCATGATTGCCAAGCGTCTCACCGGATGATTTCTTATCGATCGTCGTCTTGCCAAGCATCTCCGAAATGAATTTGTGCGTACTCTGCTCATTACCGCCAAGATACACGAGAATATCTGAGTTTCCCGTGATACTCTCCCAGCTGTCCTTGAACAGCGTTTTCAGCTGCGCGAGGTTCTGAATGATGATATTGCAAGAGATCTCGCGGCTCCGGCAGGCTGCCAGAATTTCCAGAAATCCATCAGGCAAAGCACAGCTTGCAAATTCATCCATCCATAATGCAACAGGAACAGGTAAACGGCCACCACCGTACTTGTGATCAGCAATGTAATAAAGTTCCTGAAAGATCTGGCTGTAGAGCATTCCCACAAGAAAATTATAGGATTTATCATTATCCGGTATCACGCAAAACAGCGCTACTTTCCGATCCGGGTTCTCATAAACGCCCTCGCCCATCGCTGGGATATCGATGTCATCATTGTCCAGGATGTGAAGGACTTTCGGGTTCTGCAGATACGCCAGACGCGCATTCGCGGAAATAATAATCGAGCGTATCGTATCAGCCGCACCGGTACAGACCTTTTTGTAAGTGATCAGCGCCGGATGGTCTTCCGGAAGCTGATACATCAGATCATCCAGCTCCGAGCGATTCTCCTCATCATCGGATACCTTCGCCTTGTTCAGCAGTTCCAGCACACCCCGGAAGTTAGGAGTCCTGCCCTGCTTCGGGAATTCATACCAGACATACAAAAAGATCGCCTGCAGGAGCATCGATTCCGAGCGCTCCCAAAACGGATCATTCGGCGTAGAGCCTTTCGGTGTCGTATTCGCAATCAGGTTTGTGATCAGCTTCGTCACATCCTCGTCGCAGCGGATGTAGACAAAAGGATTATATCCGTCCGATGCATCCATATCGACCAGGTTCAGGACAATGACCTTGTAGCCCATCATCTCCAGGTAATTTCCAATATCGCGAAGCAGCTCGCCTTTTGGATCAGTAAACACAAATGAGGTATAGCCCGCATTGTATGCATTTGCTTTTGCAACATAAAAGGTTTTTCCGGACCCAGATCCGCCGATAATTACTGTATTGTTATTCAAGGCTGTCAGCCTCGAATTCATACTGATGCGGATATGTTCGGAGATGATTTTATTCTTCCGGTCATCCTTATCCATCAGCTTTTTGTTGATCTCTTTCGGTGTGGCCAGCCGGCCGGAGCCGTACTCGCGCCCCGGCATGTAATTACGCCGGTTGCTTATATCATAGGCAAGGATGATCAGCCAGATAAGGAGAGCCACCAGCACCGTCCTCGATGTGATCGGTGTGATCTGGATCGGCAGCGGATGCGTCAACACTTCCTGCAGCAATGCGGTCAGATTATCCAGGCTGATCTCCTGCCCATAGAGCATCCCAAGGCAATAGCCAACATACAGGGCAACTACAAGCAAAAAAAGAAAGAAACCATAGTTCGGCTTCTTTTTATTCAACATATCCAAATTTATTCACCCCTGTCTATCTCCCGCTGCGCGGCTTTACCGGTCTGGTGCGTTTTACTGCAGGGTTCTTCTTTTGCCTGTCACGTCTGCTTTTTTGCTGCGCGCGCTGCGGCTCCAATCCGGTTCTTTCCTGATTTTTCGGCACATCCTTGTCTCTGACAAAAGAGTGGGTTTCGGTATTGTACCTGTTCCGAAGGTCTTCTCCACTTATTTTCTCCCTGGTAATGCTTCCTGAATCATCATTATAAAACACATCATATTCCTGATTGTCCTGCAGCCACACGGTCAGCATTTTTCTGTCAGCGGAAATCTCACAATCCGAATAGGGAAATTCGACATAACGCTCTTTTCCGTCTTTATAAAATGACACGTAATAAGTATCACGAAAGCCGAGCTCTCCCATATCACCAATCGTACCGGTAATTGTAAGTTCGGAGATACCAGAAGTTGCTGAAATAGGAATAGATGCTTCTTGTGATACCCGTGATTCTTGTTCTTGCGGTTTGAGCTCTTCCAAGTGGATTTCCGAATCTATTTCGCGGTCGGTCACGGCAGTTCTTACAGCGCCGGAAACCTCTGCTCTATCATCTGTTTTATTTTCATCTATTTTTCTTGCACCCAATCCTCTGTTTCCTATACCAATTTCCACATCCAGTCCCCTGTTGTGTGCCAGATTTTTCAGCCGCGCATTTTCTGTCCGGATATCCGGTTTCTTCATCGCTTCTGCCACTGCCAGACCTGAGGACAATTACATAGCCCGATTTTTAATGTTTACCTCCTGATACATATTTTCCATCTAAATCGCCG
>JAJBVE010000222.1:10645-31398 GCA_020859995.1 Clostridiales bacterium | reverse complement strand
CGTAGACCGCATCGCTCACTGAGTCCTGTGAGGCGGCGTCGTAGTCGAGGAAACCAGACACGCCCTGAACTTAGGCCGACACACCGTCGACTGAGTCTCAGACTGATGCCACAGAAGCTCAGACAGAGGCCACGGAGGCGCAGACACAGGCTACAGAGACTCAGACGGAAGCGACGGAGTCGCAGACAGAAGCGACGGAAGCACAGACGGAGGCCACGGAGGCAACAGAGGCGACAGAGGCGACAGAAGCGACGGAAGCAACAGAGTCCACAGAGGCGACGGAAGCAACAGAGGCGACGGAAGCAACAGAGGCGACAGAGGCGACAGAAGCGACGGAAGCAACAGAGTCCACAGAAGCGACAGAGGCGACGGAGGCAACAGAAGCCACGGAGGCAACAGACTCCGCGGATGAAGAAACAGAATCTGAAACTGAGAGTGAGACCGAGACTGAAGAGGAAACGGAGACCCTGGAAACCTTGCTTGCGAAGCTTTACGCAATGGAGGAAACCAGGCAGAATCTTTATAACGAATATTATAAATTAATCCACAATGAAGAAGATGTAGCGGAACAGATTGCGGCGATTGAGCAGCAGATTGAGGCCCTTAGCGGCACGGACACCACTTCTGAAAATGGAAGCGCGGATGTGTCTTCGGATTCGGCATCTGCCTGGGCGAGCAGGATTACAGACATGTCGGAATCGTCAGACGGAAGCACGAGCGGGACAGCGGATAGTGCCAGTTTTACCGACAGTAACAGTGAAAACGGGACCTCAGACGCCAGTGGTTCTTCTGCCAGTGAAAACGGGACCTCAGATACGGCAGGTACTTCTGATGGTACGGATACTTCCGGATTGTTGAACGAATCCGGCAGCTCGGCACTTTCTGGAATAACGGGAACGACAGAGGAGTCCGCGGCTTCGGAAAGTGATGCAAGTACATCGTCCGATCTGAGCGGAGCAGATGGAAGTGCCTTAGCCGATTTGGCCGGGTCTTCTGATGGCAGCGGAGGCGCGTCGTCCGACGCGGACAGTGCTTCCGCGTCAGATAGTTCCAGAAGCGACTTCTCGGATTCGGCAAGCTCCGTCAGTTCATCGGATCTGTCTTCCGCAATGTCGGCGATGGCCTCGGCGGCTTCCGGAAGTTCGTCATCGGGCAGCGGTTCCTCTTCCGCCAGTGCATCGGCATCTGTCAGCACAGATACGGCTTCCGCTGTGGCTTCCGCTGTAGCGGAATCTTCGTCCGGGACCGAGATGTCTTCCTCTGGCAGCAGCGACAGCCTCTTTGGCAACAGCTATGACCTCTCTGAAGCGGAGACAGCCCTTGCGCTGACCGCGACAGATTCTGACGAGGCCGAGGAGGTACTGGAGCAGCTCTATGAAGTGCTGGAGGATGTAAAGCTGCAATATGAAGAACTGATGCGGATTAAAACACCGACCGAGCTGGATATTCAGTACGCTTACGATACGACGATGCTTTCAGCGGAGCTGGCGGAAATTACATACCAGCAGACGGTGGAATCTCTGGAGGAGGATTTACAGTCTTACGAGGACGCGCTCTCGGAGCTGGAGGACGCGCTGGAGAAGCTGCAGAGCCTGGAGGACGGCACTGTGACAGCTGAAGCTTCCGGGACGCTCTCAGCAGTGAACTACGCGGCGGACGATACGCTGAGCTCCGCGACGGCTCTTTACAGTATTTACGATACAGATGTAGTGACTGTGACGATTGAAGTTTCTCAATATGAGATCTCAAAGATGGCGGTTGGTGATACGGTAAGCGTAGCGTTTTCCGGCTACGGCACCTACGACGGGACGATTTCGCAGAAAGCTACAGAGCCACAGGATGGAAATTCGAGGACAAATGTCATCTACGAGGTGGTGGTGTCCATTGACAACAGCAGAGGATGGCTGAGTGCCGGGACAGGGGCGACGATCACCGTGACGGCAGATATGGATAATACAGCAGACGAAACGGACGCGTCGGAGACGGATGATACGGCAGACAATCCCGATGCATCGGCAACGGAGATAGATGATGATACAACAGATATCGCAGACGCATCAGAAACAGAGTCAGACGATACGATAGATGCTGCGTCTTAAGACGTTATACGACCGGCGATACGGACGCAGCAGCGGAGATGACGGAAACAAGACAGGCCAAGGCTGGGATGACAAAGTCAAAAATGACAGAATAAGGAGCGGGTGAGTGACTATGAGCAGCAAGACCAGAAAGAAGAAAAAGAGACATATTTTCAGAAACCTTTTCCTGTTGGCGGTAGTCGTAGGAGCCGGTGCAGGCGCCTTCTGGGTGTATCAGAATCAGCAGGCGGAAACTGTTGATACGACAACCTCCTATAAGCAGGAGACGGTAAAATATGGTTCCGTGATTACCGGTATTACCGAGAGCGGAACGGTGACCTACGGAACGGCGGATCAGACTTTTGAGGTGGCGGAGATTTCGTCTTCCTCGAGTTCAACTTCTGCCAGTTCCGGCAGCATGGATATGAGCAGCGTGACCAATGCGGTTTCGACCACGAGTGCCTCGAGTTCCGCTTCGCTGGAGGTGGAAGAAATCTATGTGGCGGTCGGCCAGGTCGTTTCGGAGGGCGACGCGCTGCTGAAAATCACGGAGGAGAGCATTGAAGCTTACCGGGAAGAGCTGGAGGCGGCGGTCACAAGCGCGCAGCTGACGGTAAAGCAGGAAGAGATTAATGTAGAGACCAAACAGGCGGAAGCGGATTATACCTATGCGATGTACATCGCGGAGGGGGAGACCGCGGAGGCAACGTATAACGCGACAATCACGAGCCTGGAGAACACGGTCACGGAGCTGGAGGAAGAACTCGAGGAAGCGGCGGAAGAGGTAGAAGAGCTGCAGTCCGAGTATGATGACGGGGAGGATGTGGAAGACGACCTGGAAGAGGCGCAGCTGAATTATGATACGATTGAGGCGAATCTGGAGATCGCGAAAAACAATCTGACCACACAGTCCATCGAAGCAAAACAGACCTATGAAAATGCAATGACCAATTACGAATATGCCGATCAGCTTTACGAAATCGACACGGACGGCCTTACGGATGATCTGGAGGATGCCCAGGACGCGCTGGAGGAAGCGGAAGAAGCTCTTGCCGAGTTTGAAGAACAGATCGGGGATGGTGTGATTTATTCGGAGTATTCCGGCACGGTGATGTCGATTTCCTACAGCGAGGGCGATACGCTGACCAGCGACGCGACGGTAGTGACATTTTCCGATTCGGATGACGTGACGATGACGGTATCGGTTTCTCAGAGCGATATCTCGGATATTTCCACCGGAGATGCGGTATCTATTGAACTGACCGCTTACGAGGATGAAACTTTTGACGGCGAGGTGACAGCCATTTCCACGACAGCGACGACCGGCTCTTCGACGGTAAACTACGAAGTGACGGTAAGCTTTACCGGCGACATTTCGAAGGTGTATTCCGGCATGACCGGCGATGTGACCTTTATTACAAAGGAAGAGGCCGATACGCTGTATGTCTCAAACCGGGCGGTTCAAACGGACGGCGCCACTTCTTATGTAAAAGTTCTGAATGATGACGGCACAATCGAGGAAGTGACGATCACGACCGGCTATTCGAACGGAACATATGTCGCGGTAACCTCGGGTCTCACGGAGGGACAGACGGTTCTGATAGAAAGCCAGGTGAGTGAATGAGACTTTCGGAGCTGCTGAGACTGGTCTGGCTGAATATCAACCAGAATCGATTCAAAACCGTCATGACTTCAATCGGAATTATTGTGGGCGCGGCGACCATCGTAATGGTGATCGCGATCGGGCGCGGCGGGCAGATGGACGTTGCGGAGCAGTTTGCAAGTCTGAATGCGGGCTCGATCGATGTTTCTTATGATTACGCGGGAGAAGAGACTTCCGCGAGCGGCGGCGATAGCTTTTCCTTCAGTGATTTCGGAAGCTCGATCATGAATAATATCAGCAATTTGTTTGGAGGAGGCTCTTCGGATTCAGGAAACACCAGAGGCGACCGGAACTCTTCAGATTCGGGCAGTGGCGCGTCAAATGCCGGCGGTATGGCGGCAGGCGGAGATATGACCATGGGCGGCGGTATGACGATGGGGGGAGATTTTTCTTCAGATTCGTCCTCAGGTGATGATTCGTCTTCTATGGGCGGAAGAGGGAATTTTTCCGGCTTTTCGGACAGTGACATCAGCGATATGGCGGAAGCGTTCGCAAGCGGAGAAATGGACATGAGCGATATTGAGAGCATGCTCTCCGGCGGCGACGCGGCCGATGGAGAAGAAGAGGACGAGGATGGCGAAAATGGAACTGCGGACGACGAGGCGTCTGAAGAAGGCGGTGCATCTGGCAGTGATGCATCCGGGGAAGGCGATGCATTGACATCCGGCGAGGACGCAGAGGGTGCCGCTGACGCAGAAGGAGAAAGCGGTTCCGGCGAAACACAGGAGGCTGAAACCGAAGCAGCGGCTGCCGCAGCGGACGAAGAGGAAGAATCAGAGACTGATCTGACGGATGAACGGCTGAATCAGGAAAATATTATACTGACCGTCGATGATCTGGAGGACATTGAGACCTTTGTGACCGATATTGACGACGCGACCATTTCCTATACCTCCCGGACTTCCGTGGAAGGCGGCGACCTGACCAGCGCTGAGACCTATACGGTCGCAGGCGTTTACTACAGCTATTACACAGTCAGCAACCTTTCCATGGCGGAGGGCGAGTTTATCACAGATGACCAGAGCGACAGCAAGGCACGGGTCTGCGTACTTGGCAGTACCGTAGCAAAAACACTTTTCGGCAGCGCGGCGGAGGCTTACGGAGAAACCCTTTATCTGGACGACCGGGCCTATGAAATCATCGGAGTTCTTTCCTCTTCGTCAACCGTATCCGCGTCCATTACGCCGGATGAAACGATATTCATACCCTACGAAACGGGGATTAAATACATCACAGGGACTGATATCAGTCCGGTGATTACCGTAATTTGTAATGACGTAAATCTGGTAGACTCCGTAAAAGAGACGGTAGAGGCGGTTCTGGAAGAAAATTACAGCACGGCAGAGTTTACTTTCTCTGATGCGAGCAGCAAGCTGGAGGCAGCGGAATCCTCCAATGAAATCCTGACACTGCTTCTTTCGGCGATGGCCGTGATCGTTTTCATTGTCGGCGGCATCGGTATTATGAATGTCCTGTTTGTCTCCGTCAAAGAGCGGACGGGCGAGATCGGCATCCTGAAGTCCCTTGGCGCGTCGCGGAGTACGATTCTGTTTGAGTTCTTATTTGAATCGGCGGCGATCAGCCTGATAGGCGGAGTTCTTGGAGTAGGGGCGAGCTTTCTCGTGACGCCGCTGGTGGAATACAACGGCATCCGTGTGGAAGCAAATATGACTGCGTGGGCAGCAGCTCTGGCATTTTCGATCCTGACCGGCACCATTTTCGGATTTTATCCGGCCTGGCAGGCATCCAAGCTGGTACCGGTGGAAGCATTGAACTCGGATTGATCGGACTGGATGAAAGGGCGGCGCCATTGTTCGGACGGATGCAAAAGTGAAAGTGATTTGCACACGCAGACAGATTGCATTTGCGGCAGATATGGGAATGCGATTGTGACTGTCAGCTGATGAGAATGTGGCTGTCCCGGCAGATGAAATACATGTGAGCAAATGTCCGGATCTGGAAAGCCGTGCAGGAAGCGTTTGGCGATTGTGAGAGGCTTATATGGGAAAAGGGGGAAAATGATGAAGAAAAAACAGGTTGCTTTGCTTTTAGCGGCAGCGATGACCGTGTCATTGACAGGATGTGAAAACGTAAGCAGTGTGACGGACACTGTTGGTGAAGCCGCGAGCTCTGCGACAGGCACCGTGGGCGAAGCGGTCGGCTCCCTGGTAAGTACCGTGAGTGAAAAGCTTGGCATCAGCAGTGCCGAAACCGAGACAGAGCTTGCCGCCGGTCAGAGGAAGGCCACCATCCAGGTCGTTTCGATTACTGGTAATGAATTGACCTATATAGAAGAGACGGAAGAGGAGACGGAAGCTGAGACCGAGTCAGAGACGGAGGCTGTGGAGGAAGAGTCCGCCGAGGCGGAGACGGAGCTTTCGGAGGAAGAGTCCGCTGAGGCGGAGACGGAGCTTTCGGAGGAAGAGTCAGCCGAGTCAGAGACGGAGGCTGCGGAGGAAGAGTCAGCCGGAGCGGAGACGGAGTTTTCGGAAAATGAGTTAACCGGAACAGAAGCAGAAAGCAGCACTGATAGTGAAGGCGAATCCGACCAGAATGAAAGTGGATCTGATGCGGCCGGGAGCAATATGCCTGACATGAGTGACATGGGCAGCGGCAATATGCCTGACATGAGCGACATGGGCAGCGGCGAGATGCCGGACATAAGTGATATGGACAGCAGTGAGATGCCTGACATGAGTGATATGGACAGCAGTGAGATGCCGGACATGAGCGATATGGACAGCGGAAATATGTCGGACACGGAAGATGCGGATGTAAGTGATGCGCCCGGCAGCAGTGATACAGATGATGCCGAAATGGAGTCTAATGAAGAGGCGGAAGAAACCGAAGAAGAGTCCAGTGAAGAGTCAGCAGAAGAAGGAAGCACTGAAGCAGCCGGTGCAGACACGGACGAATCAGGCGACACAGCCGATTCCGGCATGTCCGGCGGCAGAGGCGACCGCGGGTCCGGCGGAATGGGCGGCATGGACATGAGCAATGTCGATATGAGCAGCATCGCAGACGCCTTTAGCAGCGGAGACATTGATGTAAGCAGTATTGCCGAGGCCTTTGGCAGCGGTGATGTGGATATGAGTGACATTGAGGATGTCGTGAGCGGCGTCGAGGATGTCATGAGCGGTGACACTGATATTTCAGAACTGATCAGCGGCCTGGAGGAGGAAGATGAGAGCGTGACCGTGTACCTTCCGGTTGGCGTGGTCGTCTACACCACCAGCGGAAAAGAAAAGACATTCTCCATTCTGCAGGCCGGGGATACGCTGGAGGTATTGTTTGAGGAGGACGCGGACGGCAACGAAGTCATCACAAAGATGTGGCTGCTGAGTACGGAGTAAAGAAAATGAGCGGCAAAAGAATGACAGAATCATAGCGAGGCAGACGGATGGAGCAGAATCATATCATAGAGATGCGCAATATTGATAAATTTTACCAGATCGGAAATTCTCAGCTTCATGCGCTGAAGTCCGTGTCACTGGACGTAAATGAGGGAGAATTTTTGGCGATCTTAGGGCCGTCCGGTTCCGGAAAAAGTACGCTGATGAACATCATCGGCTGCATGGATCATGCGGACGGAGGCACTTATATACTGGATGGGATCGAGGTACACAAAGCGAAGGAAAAACAGCTGACCCAGATTCGCAATGAAAAGATCGGATTTATTTTCCAGAAATACCATCTGATCCCGACCTACAATGTGGTGCAGAACATTGTGATGCCGCTTCTGATGCGCGGGATGACCCTGGACGAGGCAGAGGAAGAGAGCGAAGGAATCATTGAAATGCTGGGTCTGACAGACCGCGTCCATCATAAGCCGCGCGAGCTCTCTGGCGGGCAGCAGCAGCGTGTCGCGATTGCGCGGGCTCTGGTCGGGGAGCCGGCGATTCTGCTGGCGGATGAGCCGACCGGCGCGCTCGACCAAGGCAGCGGCAAGGAGGTGCTGAAGCTGTTCCACCGTCTGAACGAGATGGGAAATACGATTGTCATGATCACCCATGACCTCGGCGTGGCGGAAAACGCGAAACGCATCGTGCGGATCATCGATGGGGAGCTGCATGATGAATAGAAAGTAAGAGCAGCTGCGCCTAAAGCAATTTGCCTGAAATAGTGGAAACAATAAGTCTGCCTGTACCAGCTAAATGGTAGGGCAGGCTTATTGTTTTATATGCTTCCTGCATATTTTCTTGACATTATACCGGTATGCCGTTACAATGCTTTTGAGAAAGGAGGCCTTCGAAATGCTGAAAATATATTTGCAGATAAACGGGATCTCTATTTATCAATTGTCGAAAAAAACCGGTATCCCATATAGTACGGTAAATGATCTGGCAAATAATAAAACTATGGCGGGAAACTGCAAGGCATCTATTATTCAAAAACTTGCTGTCCAATTGCAGGTCAGCATGGAGGAACTCCTCGATATCTGTGACCAGTCGGCGCGCATCCAGACAAAACACGGATCTGTGGAGGCGTACACATATTCAAAAAACGAATATTATTATGTTGCCTTCCTTGATGACAATATAAAACAGGAGCTGGCAGTAAGCCCCGTTTGTAAAGATATTCATCCATTTCTGCAGGAATTAATTAAGTGGACAGTAGACAGCTATCTTGCAGACAAACAATTGGAGGTGATGGCGGATGAACTACTTTATCATGAGAAAAAATGATCCCATTGCAGTCGCAGAATTTTCCGAAGACGGCACGATGCTGCGATATACTCAAAAAGTAGCAAACCCGGAGCTGGCACCTTTGCAATCTAAAAGTTCCTCAGGCTGGCTGCGCGACTGGTGGAAAATCAGAGCCATTCCGGTCGGTCAGGGAAAGGTCGCTGCCATGCTGGAGAAAAAAGGACTTCTGGGGCCAGAAGCTTGAGCTTGTTTCTGCATATGCAGTTATAACATCAGAAAAGCAGCCAAATGACAGGTCTTCCTACGAGCATTTTATAGCTGTCTGTGGGAAACATGGTATAGACACCAGGCAGCTGCGGAAAGATCTGGAATATCAGATTATGACGGATTTCATTTTATCCGGGTGTGACCGGCATCTGAATAATATTTCGGTATTGAGAGACGCAGATACGTTGGAATTCCTTCGGCTGGCACCCATTTATGACAGTGGGAACTGCTTATTTGTACATTCGAATATACCAACATCAGAAAAAGAACTGCTAAGTATTGAGACACAGAGCTTTGCGTCCAATGAGATGAAGCTTCTTTCCTATGTGACAGATCGATCGCTTGTCGACGCCTCAAAACTGCCGGATCCGGAATATATCCGTGCCATGTACGAAAAAGATTCGCAGGTGGATCCAAGACGCACGGATCAGATCGTAGCAGGATATGTCAGAAAAGTGGAATTGTTCCAGGCATTCCAGAAAGGAGAGAACCTGAAAAAACGAATCGTTCCAGACAACTATCAGAGGACAAAAAATGTATGATCGCAGACATAGACAATAAGATCCCTTTCCAAACATAAAAAACAGGTAAAATCCGAAAGACTGTGAACTCAAAAAAGGTAAGGCACAGAGAATGCAAACACAAAATATAGTTGACAAAATCCTGCAATGGATGTACTCTTTTCATATATATCAAGTAATCCTAGTTATATAGTGGGGAAAGAAAAATGAGCAGAATTTATGACAGCATTACAGATTTAATCGGAGGCACGCCACTGCTCAGGCTCGAGCGGTTTGCGAAGGAAAAGGCCTGGAGGCCACGCTGCTGGCGAAGCTGGAGTATCTGAATCCGGCCGGCAGTTCCAAGGACCGCATCGCGAAGTCCATGATCGAAGACGCAGAAGCGAAAGGACTGCTTGAGAAACTAATATAAAGAACGTGAGAAATGAAAAGGAGGAAAGAGTTATGAATAAGAAGAAAATATGGGCCGGACTGTTTCTGACGATGCTGGTGTCGTTTATATTTGGAATGTCTGCGATGGCGGCCTCGAGTACGGTAGCAAAGATCGGAAACACGAAGTATACCTCATTGGAAACAGCTATTAAAAAGGTAAAAACCGGACAGACGATTGTTTTGCAGAAGGATTTGTCGTACACGAAAGACCTGACAATCAATCGTTCCGGCAAGGAATTTACTATTAACCTGAATAAGCATACGATTACATTTAAAAAAGCTTCTTCCCTCGTTCTGAAAAAGGGCACAGTCTCAATTCGGAATGGGAAACTGAAAGCGACAGAGATTCTGGACAGCGATTACGAGCCGGCGTATCTGATCAAAACGGGGACCGCCGCTGCTTTAAACATTATAAGCGGCACTTATAATGGCGTTATCCTGAATCAGGGTACTCTCACTGTCTCCGGTGGAAAGCTTCTGTCGCTGAACAGCGGTGACGGGAATAACGGTGCTGTAATCACGAATACAGGTACTCTTAAAATCAGCGGAGGTACATTTACCCAGCAGGGGAACCTCTTTGACGTGATATACAACAATACAAAAAGCGCGAAGCTTACCATTACGGGAGGTACGTTTGGCGGCGGCACAGCGGCGATTCGAAATGAAGACTCGGCAACCGCGGTGATCCGCGACGGGACGTTCGAAAGCGAATCCTATTCTATACGGAACTGGGGAGCAAAAATAACAATTACCGGCGGCACCTTTACCGCTTCCAACTGTGTCGAGAATAACGGAACGCTCACGATAAAAGGCGGAACTTTCAATGGAACCTATAAAGCCGTTTATACAGAGGGAGGCACGGTGAAAATCACTGAAGGAACATTTACTTCCAAAAAGGATTACACTGTGTGTGCAATTGGTGGAACAGTGAAAATCAGCGGAGGGAAATTTAAGCTGAGCTCGGCGGGGGCGCTCCTGTACGCGAGACTCAATGCGAAAATTACTGTGACGGACGGTACATTTATCGCGAAAAAAGGATACCGGTACGGTACAGAGGACTCAGGCAAGGTGACAATCAAGGGTGGGACATTTACAACAAAGGGCACCCGTCTCTGATAGAAACAGCACGCCTCGGCAATCTGCAAATGTGAACAACAGAACAGGAAAACAAAGATGAGAATATCAACAAAAGGGCGGTATGCCATGCGCCTGATGCTGGATCTGGCGATTAATAACTCCGGAGAACCGGTCAGACTCAAGGACACTGCCCGCAGACAGAACATATCAGAAAAATATCTGGAGCAGATCATTTCCATTTTGAACAAGGCCGGCTACGTGCGCAGCATCCGTGGACCGCAGGGAGGCTACGTCCTTGCGAAAAAGCCGTCCGAATATACGGCCGGTATGATATTGCGCCTCACCGAGGGGAGCCTGACTCCTGTGGAATACGCCGCAGACGGTTCCGACGGCGAGGCAGACTGTGCCACCTCGATCCTCTGGGATCGGCTGGATGAAGCCATCTGCCAGGTGGTGGATCACGTCACGCTGGAGGATCTGCTGCAATGGCAGATGGCAAAGGCAAATTCCTATGTGATATAAGGAGAACCGCGCATCTATGCTTCGCGGGAATAAAAAACGCTTCGCGAGTGTTTCCAAACGCGAAGCGTTTTTATATTATGAGATTCCCAATCCTTTTGCGTCTTTTTTATCGGAGTTAATATTACGTAAGGAATACCATTTGCGTTTGTAAAAAAAGATTGACATCCGCAAGTTGGGGGGGTTATACTCACCACATCAGGGCTGTCAGGGTAAACCCCAGCCGAAACTATGGAAACTGTTTTTGAAACCATGAAACCATTGCAACCTTTCTGGACAATCCCCCGCACTTCCTGCGAGGCACGTATGAAAGTGTGCAGCACACCATTTTTCAAGGAGGAAAAACGATGAAAAAGACAAAGAAACTGTTTCTTCCGTTGCTTCTTGCCATGCTGATCTCGGTATTGCTTGGGACGACTTCGATGGCGGCTTCGTCCGGCACGGTGGCGACGATCGGCAGCAAAAAGTACACCTCACTGGAATCCGCAGTCAAGGCGGTAAAGAGTGGGCAGACGATTGTTCTGAAAAAGAATGTAAGCTACTCCAGCGCTGTTTCCATCAGCCGCTCCGGAGTTTCCTTTAAGCTGAACCTGAATGAGCACACGATCACCTTTAAGGGGAGCGCTGCTCTTGTAGTGAAAAAGGGGACGGTGACGATCAGCAACGGAACGATCAAGACCACAAACCAGACCGGATACGCGCTGAAGGTCAGAAGCGGGGCCGTGGTGAAGATCAGCAGCGGCACTTACAAGGGGCAGATTCTCAATGAGGGCACGATGACGGTCACGGGCGGCACCTTTACCAGCGTGAATAAGTCGCGGGATCTGGATACTGTCCTGAATACGGGGCTGATTACCAACAAAGGCACGATGACCATTAAAGGCGGTACCTTCAACGGCGGCAAAAACCAGACCATTCTCAACAAGGGCACTATGAAAATCTATGACGGTACCTTCAAGGACAGTATTGATTTTTATGAGTATGATAAAATCGAATCTCCCGAGTACATGAATGGTTCTCTGATTTCCAACCAGACGAAAAAGGCGCAGATCACGATTTACGGCGGTACCTTTAAGTCAAATGTAGGATGCCTTTCCAATGGGGAGAACGCTGTAATGTACATCAAGGACGGCAAATTTACCAGCCAGTATGCCTGCGTGTTTAACAACTGGGGCAAGCTCGTGATTGCAGACGGAACCTTTAAGATTGTGAATGGTGGCTGGGGGGTATCTTATACCTGGAATGGTACGACGACGATTAAAGGAGGTACGTTCACTTCCCAGTGGACACTGGTTGAGACTTACGGGGAGGATGTCGTTGTGAAAATCACTGGCGGTACCTTTAAGACGACTACCAGTGATATAGCAATGCTGTTGGGCTTTAATGGAAAAATCACAGTCACCGACGGCACTTTCACCTCAAAGAGCGGATACGCGTATTACCAGGAAGGCGGCAAAGTTACGATCAAGGGCGGTACGTTCAATACCAAGTATGACAAGCAGGAATCTTTAGATTGAAACATTTCTTCAAAAATTTAAAAATCGGACGAGGGAGCGTTTTTTCTCCCCTGTCCGGAGTTCTCGGTTGGTCGCGCAAGTCGTGACATGCCAGAGTTCCCGGTGAAGCCGTTTCCTACTGCAGGAGCGGCTTCATTTTAACTTGCAAGAAGTTCGCCGTTCATATAGGTATAAGAGGAAAAATTTTTGAGTAAACTGAATATGGATAAGAAAAATGCCATTCATAGATGCTTTTGGAAATGAAATTCAAAAACTCTGTCATAAACAACAGTTTCGGAAATGTAAGTCCGAAACTGTTGACTTTTAGATATTTTTGGGTATAATAAGTAAAAAACTTTTGGAGGCGGTTTATGGCAGAATTAATTAATCGCCCTGCATATTTAGAGCAGCTGATACAAAATAGAGACGTAGATTTGGTAAAAATCGTTACGGGAATCCGCAGATGTGGTAAATCCTCTCTTTTGGATTTATTCCATGAATATCTGCAGGACGGTGGAGTGGATGAGAATCATATTATTCACATGAATCTGGAGTCCTTGCGTTATCGCAGTTTGGGAGATTATCTTTCATTTTACGATTATGTAAGTGAGAGAATATCGAAACAGGGAAAGACTTATTTAATATTTGATGAGCTTCAAGTGGTAGAACACTGGGAAAAAGCAATAGAATCTTTCCGGCTTGATTTTGATGTAGATATTTATATTACGGGTTCAAATGCATATTTGCTGTCCACAGAGTTTTCTACACTCCTTTCAGGAAGATATGTGGAAATCAGAATGCTCCCGCTATCATTTAAGGAGTTTTTGGAGTTTTATCAGTTTGATGCAGGTATTAGTTTGGAAGAGCGGTTTGCTAAATATCTCCAGTTTGGAGGTATGCCGATTCTCAGGGAATATCATTTCAATGAAAACAGGATCAATCAGGCATTGGAAGGAATTTATGCTACTGTAATTTTACGAGATGTTCTTCAGAGAAATAATCAGACAGATCAGAATATGCTCCACAAGATTGTTATGTTTCTTTGTTCCAATATTGGAAGCATTACATCTCCCAATAATATAGGAAACGTATTATCCAATGAGGGAGAGATTATGGGGGAAAAAGGAAAGAACATCGCAGGAAAAACAGTGAATAAATATATATCCATGCTGAAAAATGCATTTATTTTTTATTCTGTCGGCAGGTACGATGTAAAAGGAAAACAACTCCTGAAGACACTGGGAAAGAATTATATCATCGATATGGGATTTCGCAATATGCTTCTTGGATACAGAGATGCGGACAGAGGACATATCCTTGAAAACATTGTATTCCTGGAACTTATCCGGCGGGATTATCGTGTATATATCGGCAAGGTTGGAGAAACAGAGATTGACTTTGTGGCAGAAAAGCCAAATGACAAGCTGTATATCCAGGTAACGGAAAGTATGAGTTCGCCTGAAACCAGAGAACGTGAACTTAGACCCCTTCAGATGATATCGGATAATTATGAAAAAATAGTTTTGTCAATGGACAGAGATTTTATCCATTCATATGATGGAATTAAATCAATCAATCTCATTGATTGGCTGATTGATAAATAAAATACGGAAGGCCCCGATTCCCAGATTCTTCTGGCAGCTGAAAGCTGTCCATTTCTTTACAATTTCCGGAAAGTATCGTATAATGCGCTGTGGATTGGAAAAGATGAAGACGAATTGTGGATATATATCAGAAACAGGAAGGATGAAAAATTTGCAGGTAATTGAGACATTTGGCCGCTATGTGGAACAGTTGAGCAATACAAATCCGGGACGGGCACGCACCCTTCTGAAGACCGGCTGGCAGGCGCAGAACCTGAAGTTCCGCTGCGCGCCGGAGAAGGAATTGCTTTCGGCTGACCAGTATCTGGCGCATCTGATGATGGATACGATGCTGAAACCATTGAAGGATGCCGCGAACAGTGTTCTGGTCAGCGTTTTTACGCCCTGTGAACTGATGCAGGAGGTGGGACTTTCCCCTTATAATGTGGAGGCCTTTTCCTGTTATCTGTCTGCCTCGAAGGCGGAGCGGGCGTTTCTGCAGACGGCGGAGGACTGCGGCATATCGGAGACACTGTGCAGCTATCACAAGACCTTTATCGGGGCGGCGCAGAAAGGGCTTCTTCCCGCGCCGCGCTGCATTGTCTACACCAGTCTGGCCTGCGACGCGAATCTGCTGACGTTTAAGGAGCTGGCGGCGCTGTACAAGGTGCCGTGTTTTGCGATCGATATTCCCGCGTGCCGGTCCGACGCGGATGTCGCATATGTGGCGGATCAGCTGCGGGACCTGGCGCGTTTCCTGGAGGAGCAGACAGGAAAAAAGATCGATGAGGAGAGCCTGCGCAGCCGCATCGCGCGCAGCAGGCGTACCCTGGAGAATTATGACCGGTTTCAGAAGGAGCGGGTGGATAAATACATTCCGACGGATCTGGTATCGCCGCTGTACTGCGGCATGACGAATAACATTCTGTTGGGGACGAAAGAGGAAGAGGAATACACACGGAGGCTGCTCGCCGAGCTTAAAAAGGCCGGCCCGGCGCGCGGAAAGCGTATTTACTGGATGCACACGATTCCCTTCTGGTCGCAGGCGGTAAAGGATGTTTTCTTATTAAAAGAGAGCGCACAGATCGTCGGCTGCGAGCTGGCGCAGGTCGCGAATCTGGAGCATCACTCGGACGATCCGTATGAAGAGATGGCCATGCGGCTGCTCTATAATTCGCTGAACGGAAGCATTTCGCGGCGGATCGAGGCGGGCATCCGTCACGCGCAGGAGACAAAGGCGGACGGCGTCATCTGGTTCAACCACTGGGGCTGCAAGCACACGCTCGGCGGCTCTCAGCTTGCTAAGAAAAAGTTTGAAGCGGCCGGGATTCCGACACTGATTCTGGACGGCGACGGCTGCGACCGGAGCCACGGCGGCGAGGGACAGACTTCGACCCGCCTGGAGGCATTTCTGGAAATGCTTAACGAGTAGGGGAAAGCATAAAATGAGCCGGACAGGCCAGGAGACAGAGTACAGGCATAGTGTGTGCGGATTTGCGAGGCAGGGCACAGGTACTATGCGTGTGGATCTGGCGAGATGGAAAAATAAAGCCTGCAGCCGAAAGTGTAAGGAGAAAACATTGGAAAAAACGTATTACGTGTGCAAATATACGCCGCTGGAGCTGCTGGCTGCTTTCGGCGGGGAATGTGAAAATCTGAATACCATGCCGGAAGGCTTTGACCTGGCAGACCAGATCGCGCATCCGAACATCTGCGGATTCGGCAAGTCTGTGCTGGAAGCGGTGCTTTCCGGAGAGGTGAAGGAGCTGGTGCTGGTCAATTGCTGCGACACGATTCGCAGCGTGTATGATCTGCTGGAGGATTCCGGGCAGTTGGATTTCCTGTACATGGTGGATATGCTCCATGATCCGGGGAGCGCTGGCCGATCTGCCGTATCCGGACGAAATGCCGCCCAGGGAAATGCGCGGGAGATACCGGACGCGGGCAGTTCGGAGAAGGGGGAATCGACTGCGGCTCAGTCTGGGAATAAGGATTATGGCACAGGATTTGATCGTTTTTCCTGTACCCGGGAGCGCGTGGCGGCGCAGCTGAAGGATCTGGCGCGGAAATATGGTGCATACAAAGGACACAGCTTTGATTATGAAGCGTTTCGAAAGGCATTCGTGCCGAAGGAGCGCACGCAGAAGCCGCATCTGGCCGTGCTGGGAGCCCGGATGGGAGAAGAGCTTTTCGAGATGACACAGGCGGCCATGCCGCTTCCGGTTGTCAATGAGACCTGTGTGCACAACCGCTCGGTGGCCTGGACATATGCGAAGGAACTTCCGGGAAAGTCGTCGGAAAACCAGTCGGCGGACCATGCTGGAAAATCGTCGGAAAACCTGTCAGCAAGCCTTCCGGGAGAATCTTCAGAAAAACAGATGGCGAATCTTGTAGGCGATGCGCAGGCGAATCAGCCGCAGGATTTCGATGAAGAAAGCTTCGACGCCCTCATGGACTGGTACGCGGGCGAGCTGCTCGGGCAGATTCCCTGTATGCGCATGATGGACGTCACCGGGCGGCGGAGGCTTTTTCAGGATCCGTCCTTAAAAGGGATTATTTATCATACCGTCAAATTCTGTGATTTTTACAGCTTTGAATATGCCGAGGCCAAGTCCCATACGGATCTGCCGCTGCTGAAAATCGAATCCGATTATACCGTACAGAGCAGCGGGCAACTGCTGACCAGACTGGAAGCATTCGCGGAGAGCCTGGAGCCGCAGCTTCAGGATGACTTGATGGCAAAAGCGGGGACGAATTCGGAAAGGGGAAAACCACACATGGGAAAAGGCTATTACGCGGGGATCGACAGCGGCTCGACAAGTACAGACGTTGTTATTTTAAATAAGAAGAAAGAGATCGTTGCCAGTATGATCCTGCCGACCGGCGCTGGCGCGGAGCGGGCGCTGGAGCAGGCATTGCAAAAGGCAAATCTGAACCGGGAGGATATCGACGCGGTGGTGACCACCGGTTACGGGCGCACCGCAATTCAGGCAGGAGACAAGAGCATTACAGAGATCACCTGCCACGCGCGGGGAGCCCATTTCCTCGATCCGAGCGTGCGGACCGTCGTCGACATCGGCGGACAGGACAGCAAGGTCATCCGCCTGGATGAGGATGGCTCGGTGAAAAATTTTGTTATGAACGACAAATGTGCCGCTGGTACCGGACGTTTTCTGGAAATGATGGCACGCACGATGGAGATGAGCCTGGACGAGATCGGAAAAGCAGGCCTCTCCTACGACGAGGATATTACCATCTCCAGCATGTGTACGGTATTTGCCGAGTCCGAGGTCGTCTCGCTGATTGCGCAGAATAAAAAACCGGACGACATCGTCCACGGCCTGAACAAAGCAGTGGCCGCTAAGACAGCGGCGCTCGTCAAGCGTGTCGGCGGCGCGGAAGCCTACATGATGACCGGCGGCGTAGCGCAGAACAGGGGCCTGGTAAAGACGCTGGAAGAGCGGCTCGCGACCAAGCTGATCATCAGCGACAAAGCACAGCTGTGCGGGGCGCTCGGCGCGGCATTGTACGCGGCGGATATGGCATAACCCATCAAAAATGCTGCGTGATGGGGATGATCCCACTCCATTCATTATTTGACTTGACATGATCGGAATAAACGAATAGAATGTTTATTAAATTATGATTTACTAAATCCAGATTTAACATTTGAATGAGCGACGGAAGTCGTTTTACTTTACGGGAAAAGGAAACGGCGATGGGGATCAAAACATATGTTTATAGGAAGAGAAAAGGAACTGAAATTTCTGAAAGAACAATATGCCAGAAAAAACGGGCAGCTGATTGTTCTCTATGGCAGGCGGCGTATCGGGAAAACGGAGACGCTCAGAGAGTTTTGTAAAAGCAGACCGCACTTTTTTTACTCCTGTACGCAAAGTACAGATTCTGTGCAGCTTGCGAGATTTTCTGCGCAATTATTAAAAGAAGAGATACCAGCGAAAAAATATCTGACCCAGTTTTCGGATTGGGAACATGCGCTTATGGCACTTCTGGATTTGCCGCATGGAGAGGGGAAAACACTCGTAGTGCTGGATGAATTTCCCTATATGTGCCGGGCAAACAGCAGCATTCCATCCATTTTACAGAATCTCTGGGATGCCGGGATGAAGGATCGCGATATCATGCTGATTCTCTGTGGCAGTGCCATGAGTTTTATTGAGAAAGAGCTCCTGGCTGAAAAAAATCCTCTGTATGGGAGAGCTACAGGGATTTTTAAAATGACGGAGATGGGATTTTATGATGCCGTAAAATTTTTTCCAAATTACTCAAGTTGGGATAAGGTCATTGCCTATGCGGTGCTGGGCGGTGTTCCGCACTACCTGAGGCAGTGGGATCCGGAACTGTCTGTTTCTGAAAATATAAAAAAATATATATTGTCAAAAGGTTGTGTGCTGTATAGTGAGGTGGAATTTCTGCTTCATCAGGAACTGAGGGAAACACCGATTTATAATTCGATTATTGAGGCCGTGGCCTTTGGAAGTACCAAATTAAACGAAATTAGCCAGAAATCACTGATTAATGATACTTCAAAAACCTGTGTTTACTTGCGAAACCTGATAGAGCTGGGCATTGTTGAGCGAGAGTTTCCCGTGGATTATCAGATAAAAGAAGCAGCAAATACAAAAAGAGGGATCTACCGGCTGACCGATCATTTCTTCCGTTTCTGGTACCGGTTTGGATTTGCAAATTTGTCTCAGCTGGAGGACGGAGATGTAGAAGGGGTATTTACCTGGTCGGTGGAACCGGAATTGTCAGACTTTTCCGCATCCTCATTTGAAGACGCCTGCAAAGAATTTGTGAAAGAATTGCAAAAAAAAGGAAACCTGCCGTTCCGCTACGCAAAGATGGGACGATGGTGGGGAAAAACGAGTGTACGTAACGGATCGGCAGATGCGGAGACGGAAATAGATTTGCTTGCCATTGACCGTGACGAAAAAAAATATCTGGTGGGAGAATGTAAATTTAAAAAGGCTCCTTTCCGATATTCGGAATATCTTGATACGAAAGCAAAACTGGCATCGCAGAAAGAGAAGGCGGATTTTTACTATGCACTGTTTTCCGCAGCAGGATTTGATGAAAAAATCACTGCAGAGGCTGATCAAAAGAGACTGAGGCTTTATTCGCTGGATGATGTTGTGAATGGGTGACATTTTAAGGAGACCCGCGCAGTGAAAAATCGGCCTGCGAACGATATTTTCTGGTGGCAAAGGTTTCTGATTTGTAGTAGAATAATGTCTACACGAAATTATACTGAAAAAAGGAGAACATTATGGCAAAACGGGGCGGATATCAGGGCGGGATGCCCGGAAACATGGGCAACCTGATGAAACAGGCGCAGAAGATGCAGAAACAGATGGAAGAAAGTCAGAAGTCACTCGAGGAAAAGGAATTTACAGCCGCTGCAGGCGGCGGCGCGGTCGAGGTAACGGTTTCCGGAAAAAGAGAAATATTGAAGGTCAAACTCGCGGAGGAAGTCGTGGATCCAGATGACATAGAGATGCTTGAGGACCTGATCGTGGCGGCGACCAACGAGGCGCTGCGCAAGGCAGAAGAAGAGGCCGCGGCAGTGATGTCGAAGTTCACCGGCGGCATGGGCGGCCTTGGAGGACTGGGATTCTGATGGATTACTATGGAAAACGGATGTCAAAGCTGATCGAACAGCTGTCCTCACTGCCCGGGATCGGCAGCAAATCCGCGCAGCGCCTGGCCTTTCACATCATTCACATGCCGAAAGAGCGGGTCGCTCAGCTGACGGACGCGATCACGGACGCGAGAGAAAACGTCTGCTATTGCCGGGAATGCTGCACGTTGACAGATCAGGAAATCTGTCCGATCTGCAGCAACCCGGCGCGGGATAAAAAGACGATCATGGTGGTTGAGACGACCAGAGACCTGGCCGCCTACGAAAAGACCGGGAAATACGAGGGAGTCTACCATGTGCTGCACGGTGCGATTTCCCCGATGCTCGGCGTGGGTCCGGGTGATATCCGGCTGAAGGAGCTGATCAAGCGTCTCGAAGGCGACGTGAGCGAGGTCATCATTGCGACAAACTCCAGCCTGGAAGGCGAGACCACAGCCATGTACATCAGCAAGCTCATCAAACCGACCGGCATCAAAGTCACCCGCATTGCGAGCGGCGTCCCAGTCGGCGGCGATCTGGAATACATCGACGAAATGACGCTGCTGCGCGCGCTCGAAGGACGGGTGGAGCTGTAATCCCTGATACAGACGCTCGCAATCGGATTGGCTTTGGACGAGAGGTATTCGCTGTATGTGAATGTGCCTTGGGCTACGCATTTCGGTGCTGAATGAGAGGATGACGGATGCAGCGGCTGCGCATTTTCCATGCTGACATTAAGGACGGCGGCTACGCATTTTCGATGCTGACTGAGAGAATGACGGATGCAGCGGCTGCGCATTTTCCATGCTGACATTAAGGACGGCGGCTAC
>JAJBVE010000222.1:0-10545 GCA_020859995.1 Clostridiales bacterium | reverse complement strand
GCATTTTCCCATGCTGTCCGTAGGGACATCGGATGCTGCGATCAGCCGCACACATTTAAGATACATTCGCAAATTTCCTCCGCCATGCTCATGATCAGAGACAGGCGCGCAGTCTGCAGCGTGAGCCAGGGCTGACTGCCCTGTATTCCGGTGATACCGGTGATGGAGATATCACCCGCCTCGGGCAGATTTTTACGAACTCCCATGCCGGGCTTCAGACTTCCCGCGCGGACAAATACAGAGCCCGGCCTGCATTTGCGTCCGAGCGAGGCATCCACGGCGATCACAGTGCTGTATGGATGCTCTTTTTTTATTTGAAAAAGCGTCTCCTCCAGGTTGCACGCATGTACCGTAGACTGCAGCGTACCGTAGACCAGAAGAGAACCCTGCGCCCGCTCGATCAGCAGACTGCCGGTCAGCGGTCCGAGACAGTCTCCTATGATTCGGTCAGTACCAATGCAAAGCACGACGGGACTTGTGCATGCAGCGCGGCCGCCTTTTTCAAAATCATCGAGAAGCTGCCCAAGCAGTGAGGGACAGAGCGGACGTGAAACGTCGGAAAGGGGCTGTACCATAGTGACCTTCCTCCTTTCTGTAAAAGTTGTCTGCGGCCCGGATGGTTGTTGCCGCATCAGAGACATATCGCCAGATCAGAGATACATCCGTCAGATCAGAAATATATCGTCGGTCCAAAGAGGCTTTACCGAATCAAAGCTTATCGTCGGTTCAGAAATGCATTGCCAGACCATACCTACATCTCTGCAAAACGATTCAGAGCCAACTCTCGCGCATGTCACGAGAGCTGTATGAAAGCATAAAGGTTAGTAACAGTTTATCCATTTTACAGGAAAATATTCGTGAGGGGCGAGACCCTGCATCGGGGAAAGTTTTTTATAGGAATTGACAGATAAACCACTGTATAGTAAAATTAAAAAAACATCCGCAAAACAATAAAAAAAGCGGACAATTTTAAAATGTGGTGGTGGAGTAATGTTGACACGTGCAGAATGTCTTGAAAAATATGGCTCAGATTATTTTATTGAGAAGGAAGTTGAAGCAGGAAGACTGTTTAAAGTTGGGAAGGGAATCTATTCAGAGAAGAAAAGGATTCCAGAGATTGCATTCTTTGTATATAAATATCCTAATGCTGTTCTGACGATGGAAAGCGCATTTTATTTTTATGGCCTAACAGATTCTATACCAGACAAATGTGACCTTGCAACAACGCGGGACGCTGCTAAAATCAAGGATGATAGGGTAAAGCAGTATTTTGTCCCAGATGATTTTTTTGTATTAGGAATAGAAACTGCTGACTACAAAGGTTTTAAGATACGCATTTATAGCATGGAACGCATGCTTATTGAATTGATGCGTTATAAGAGCAAGCTGCCATTTGACTATTATAAAGAAATCGTTTTAAATTATCGCAAAATACTTCCGAAGCTGGATATACAAAAGATTCAGAATTTTGCATTGGTGGCACCAAAAAGCAACAAAGTGCTCGAAACTTTACAAATGGAGGTGTTTTGATGATAAACTTGGAGGAGATGGCACAAAATTACATTTATAAATCGGCAATTCAGACGAAATATTGAGCGCTCTCACGATAAAAATTGGCTACAGATAGATGTTGAAGCTGCATTTAGAAGTATACTGGAGTTCATAGGGACAGTTGATTTGTTATAGTAGAAAAAGATTTTTTTGTTTATGAAAGAGAATGATACACGCCGACAAAAGCAGTTTGTATTGCAAGGGATAATGGGGAAAATATGGGTATTGCAGGTGCATCAGAAACCTATACAAGTAATGTGTTAGAAGTAGGGGAGAATAGTTGATGGAAGAACGACAGGAGGAACAGCAGATCTGCTTAAAGGGCCAGATTTCACTGGAATTTCTAAAAAAAAGAAATTTTACAGGCAGCTATAAGGGAATGCGCTACAATTTATTTAAACAGGATGACCGGCTCACGGCAGCCGTCTACCCGCAGCCGAACTGCTGGGAATGTACGCCCGAAGAGAAAAAAACATACGAATCCTTTGAGTTTTCCGCGGAAGGGCTGGACGCCGCGGTGGAATGGCTGAATGACAGCTATGAAAAGAACGACTGGAACAAGAGAAATTTTGCCTGAGCCGATGCTGGAATCCTAAAAACGCATACTTCTGCATAAAGTATATAGTAAGGTGTTGTGAGTATGGAAAAAGGAGTGTGCCGGTCATGGGTAATGATAATTTGCTTCCAAAAAACATACGCCAGATAGGAGAGATACAGGGCAGAAGGAAAATATGCTTCGAAGATTATGTAATGACTTACATACGGAAAAGGGAGAGCCGGGAGAATGAAAATTTTCTGGGCGTTTTCCTGGGTGAGCGAAAGAAAGCGCAGGACACGGAATACGTGTTCATACGCGGCATTATGGAACTCCCGGCTTCGGCGCGGCCTGAACGGAAAGCGGATGAGAGCGCCGGGCCCTCGTCAGAGCAGGAGACCAGTCAGGAAAAAACGGGACTCTGGCAGGCGTTTCAGAAACGATACGGCATGTCGGATGAAACCAGAGAATCTATGAATTCAGCTTCAGAGCCGGAGGATTCAGAGCGGCTGACAATGTCCGCCATGAAAAAAGAAGACGCTGGAAACGGTGAGAAGGCTTCCGGGAAGCACGGAGCGTCAGGAAAGACAGCGGGGCGGTTCACGAAACACGGCGTGTCAGAAGAGACAGCAGGGCGGTCCGCGAAACACGGCGTGTCAGAAGAGACTGCGGGGCGGCCTGCGAAATACGATGTGTCAGAAGAGACAGCGGGGCGGTCCGCGAAATACGATGCGTCAGAAGAGACAGCGGGACGGTCCGCGAAACACGATGGGTTAGAAGAGACAGCGGGGCGGTCCGCGAAAAGTGGCGCGTCAGAAAAAGCCGCGGAATCAGCCGCGCCGCCGACAGACCCATGGGAAAGATTTCGCGGGGAGATGGAGAGAAATTTCCCGGACAGCGAGATCCAGGGCTGCTGCGTGATCGGGACATACCCGGCGGGGCGGATTAATGAGCTTTCTGCGCGTTTTCCGGAGGCAGGCCGTATTCTTTACCATCTCCAGGATCAGGAAGAACGGCTGTACTGGCTTGACGGAGAGCGGTATGAAGGAATCAGCGGCTATTTTGTGTTTTACGAACAAAACCAGCGGATGCAGGAGGTCCTGGAAGAAACATTTGGAGAAAACAGCGTTGAAGAGGAAGGACTTCCGGATAAGGCGATCCGCAGCTTTCGCGAAAAGGTGAGGAACAAGGCAGAGGAGAAAAGCCATAGCTTTCTGAAACTGGCGAGTTCGTTTTTTGTGGTAGGCGTTCTGATCGTCGGGGTGATTGTGGTGAACCGGGTGCAGGACCTGCAGCTGTCGGCAGGCATCGGGCAGTCGGAGCAGGAAGCGGCAGCAGTCACAGACCAGACAGGACAGAATACGTCTGCGGTAGGTACGGCGGAACAGGAAGCGACAGCGACTGCGAATCAGTCGGAGCAGGAAGCGCCGAATGCCGGGGATGCGGCGGCAGAGTTGACAGCAGCGGCCGGCGAGGATATGCCTTCAGAGTCGACAGGAGCGGCCGGCGAGGATATGTCTGCAGAGTCGACAGGAGCAGCCGGCGAAGATGCGTCAGACAGTACACTGTCGGAAGAGTATCTGTTGGTTTCGTCAGATGAAATATTGTCCGGTTCTGACGCGTATTGGGATGACGAGGCGGATACATCGGGTACGGTGAGTACGACGGATGAGACAGATGCGGCGGGCGCAGGGACCACGACGGAGGCGACAAGTACGCTGGGCGCAGGGATTACATCGGCGGAGTCAGATTCGGATACAGGGATCACGATGGATGTGGCAGATGCGGCGGCTATATCGATTACGTCGGATGAGTCAGACGAGTCGGGGGCTGAGGACGAAATAGATACCTCGGCAGCTCTGAATGCAGCAAACACAGCGAATACGGCTGTCCTGACAGACAACGCAGCCATATCAGATGAAGAAGTTTCATCGAATGACGTGACTGACTCAGATATAGCAGCAGACACAGATTCCGATGAAACTGCAGCCGCGTCCGCTGTGAGCCGTCAGCTGCAGGCTTCCTACGTGATTCGGGAGGGAGACACTCTTGCCGGGATCTGCGCGAAATATTATGGGAGTCTGGATCGCCTCGAAGAACTATGTGAGGCGAACGACATCGAAGACGCCAACCTGATTTTGCCCGGACAGAAAATCGTGCTGCCCTGATCAGATGAACCAACTCATGTTCCAGGCGGACCAGCCCATATCCCAGATGGATCATTTCATGTCCCAGGCGAGTTGTGTCCGGCGATATGGATTAATCGAACGGGACGCTCCGATCAGCCAGGACGGTCTGCGTATGGCAGAGACACAAAAAATCAGGAACGGTGTTGTTTTTCTTCGAGGTCAATGGTATATTGTTATTCAAACAAAAAAAGCAGGACACAGGCCTGAATTAATATGATAAAACCCGAATTTCCAAAGCTGGCGGATGACAGCCGGCGGCCGGGAGCGGGAATGAGGACCGATATGAATAAAAAAACATGGAAAGAACGCTTTTCGGGCATAATAAAGCGATTTCAATTTCTGAATACTATGGACGATGATGATCTGGATGAATTGTCAGAATCCGCGGAAAGCGGTGAGGAGGATCAGACATCGCGGGAGAATTCCGACGGCAGGTCGCTCGAAGATATTGTGGCTCATAACCGGCGGCAGCGGCTGATCATGCGCGCTATGGTGGCGGCGGTTCTGCTGATCGCGGCGGCGGGTTTTTACCTGTACAATCATCTGCACACATTTGATGACTATGTGATTGCAAAATCCATCGATAATACAATGACGTCGGGCACGCAGTACGAGCTGGCAGGCAAATACCTGTACCGCTACAATTCGGACGGCGTGTCCTGCGTGACGCAAAAAAATGAGGTGAAATGGAGCGTCACCTACAGCATGCAGTCTCCCATCGTGGATGTCTGCGGCACGACGATGGTCATTGCGGAACAGCAGGGTACGCAGGTCTACGTAGTAAACGAGGACGGCCTGCTTGGCAGCTTTACCTGCCTGCTGCCGATTCTCAAAGTGCGCGTGTCCAACCAGGGCGTCGTCGCGGTGGTGCTGCAGGACGAGGACGTGACCTGGGTACGCCTGTACGATGCGGACGGGACAAGCATCGCCAACGACAAGACCACGATATCCGATTCCGGCTACCCGCTGGATGTCGACCTCTCCCCGAACGGTGAGCGCATGGCCGTCTCCTATCTGGGGATTACAGAAGGCGTGATGACATCGACGGTTGTGTTTTATGATTTTAGCTCCACGGGCGACTCGTCCTCAGATCACGAGATGAGCAGCGAAGTCTTTTCAGGAGTCGTGGTTCCGCAGGTATTTTTCATGGACAATACAACGGCGGTCGCGGTCGCGGACGATGGATTTACCATATTCCGCGGAGATACGCTGACCAAAAAAGCGGAGCAGTCTTTTGTGGATGAGATCGTGAGCTGTTTTTATGATGATGAGACACTGGGATTCCTTTTTGCGGATTCCACAAGTGAAAACGATTACCGGATGGAGCTGTATAACTATCGTGGCAAACAGACGGCGTCCGTCGGACTCGACGCAGACTTTGAAGAAATCAAGATCGAAAACGGGCAGATTCTGATGTATACGTCCACATCCTGCAGCGTATTTACGAAAAAAGGCCGGCTGCGTTATTCGTCCGCTTACGAGAAAGAAATTGTGGATCTGTTTTATTTGTCAGAATTCCGCCGCTATCTGGTCATCACGCAGGACAGCTTTGATCAGATTCGGATCTGCTGATGGATTTGACATGGGCTTTGCGGGGAAACAGGCGGTAGATTTGCGGGGGATTTGCCGGGAAACAGGCGGCAGATTTGCAGAGGCTTTGCCGGGAAATCTGCCGATGAATTTGCAGAGATTTTGTCAGGAAAACCGGCGTTGAATTCGTCAAGGGAGGAAAATTTGCTATGAATATACTGGAGATTATCGTTATCGTAATAACGATCGCGCTGATTTTCTCGGGCTGGTGCCGGGGATTCGTCAAAAAACTGACTTCTATGCTTATGCTGGCGCTCTCTATTGTTTTGGTTTCGGCCGTGTTGCCATATGTGACGAGCTTTCTGAAAGACAACACACCTCTTTACGACTATATTTACGAGCAATGCGAACAGACGCTGTCCGATGAATTCGACTCACTGCAGACGAGCCTTGGAAGCATTTCTTTTACTACCGGAGACGCCTCCGCTGCAGCAGCTTCTGATCTGTCGCGAGATGAGATCAAGTCGCTGATGGAGCAGTATGGCTACGGAGATTACACCTCTCTGATCGATTCCCTGACCGACGAAGAACTGCAGCAGTATGTAGAGCAGTATCTTGACGGCGACATTTCAAGTCTTTTCACGACGGACAGTATCAGCCTTCTTAGCGGCAGCGGCGACAGCGGGGCATCCGGCGATGATGCGCAGGAGGCACAGGCGGCGGTTTCAACCGTGCAAAGTGAAATCATCAATGCCCTCCCCGTTCCGCAGATGATCAAAAACATGTTGATCAATAACAATAATGAGGAAACTTACGCGAGTCTGGACGTATCAGGCTTTCAGGAATATCTTGTTGAAAGCCTTTCCACTCTGATTCTGAACGCGATTTCCTTCCTGGTGACGATTCTTCTGGTCAATTTGGCGCTGCGTCTGGCCTTCCTTCTGCTGGACGTTTTCGCGCATCTGCCAGTCGTCGGATTCGCCAATCGACTGGCGGGCGCGGCTCTTGGCCTGGTGGAGGCCCTGTTCCTGCTCTGGATTTTCTTCCTGATACTGACCGTGGCAGAGACGACCGACGTGGGTTTGTCTCTCATGACGATGGTAAACGACAGCGCCCTGCTTTCCTGGGCATATGAAGCGAATCTGTTTTTGCGGATCGTAGTCTGGACAGCGGCACGGTTTATGTAATAGAGAAATTTTGGCTGTAGAATTTATAAGACATGCAAACGCTGTAGCGATGTGCTTTACGGCGGAACGAAAGGAAAACGAAAATTCATGCGCACACAGGCAGAATTAAAAAGACAACTGAAGGCAATTGATCATAAAGGCTATAAAGCATATAAAGAATTGGAAGGCGTGTATGATTTCGGCGCTTACCGGCTGTCGATCGATCATGTACAGGGCGATCCCTTCGCCACCCCATCGCGGGTGCGGATCCTCTATGGGAACCGCGGCAACATTCCGCCGCAATACTTCGAAACCCGTCACCGCAGAATCGCGGTGGAGGATTACCTGCTGCGGCGGCTGCACCGGTTTTTGAAAAGCGGGAAAGACGAAAGTAATGGGAATCGCGCCAATAGGCGCGGAGCCGGGCAGCCCCAGGGTTCAGGGAAGAGCGGTCTGGTGACGGCTTGCCGGGCAGGGCAGGAAATTCTGGAGCGCACCGCCATGCACATCACTCCGGAAGTGATCGAAGCACGGATTGAAGTTGGTTTTCCGGCTTACGGACGCACCATCGCGGCGGGAGAACTAGAAACGATCTTATTTGATTTCCTGCCGACTGTGGCAGAAAAAACATTCCATATGCCAAAGGCGGGCTCTGGTGTAGTAACAAATCCAGGATTTAAAAACGCCGCACAGCTCAGTCAGATGGAGCGTGACCTGGAGGCGGTCGTTGCGCTGGCGGACGATCAGCAGTACATTCGGGACAACCTCGATAAACTGGGTCTCGTGGCGTTTGTCGCAGACGGCGCGATTCTTCCAAGAGAGAGCGGCATTTCACAAAAACCGATGAAACTCATGACATCCTCTGCCCATACAGTTTCGGTGACAGGCCAGGATAGCAGTAGAGCATCTGCTATCGGCCAGATCGCGGGCCAAGGTAATAGCAGAGGATCTGCGGCCGGTCAGATCACCGGCCAGGGCAATGGCAGAGGATCTGCGGCCAGCCAAGTCGCGAGCCAGAGCAGCAACAGAGAACCTGCGGCCGGCACAGCGGTGGCTTTCAAAAGCCCGGAAAGCCTGGCCATAACCCTGAAATTGCCGCACTGCGGCGAAGTGCGCGGCATGGGGATCAAAAAAGGAATCACCGTCATCACCGGCGGCGGATTTCACGGAAAGTCTACCTTGTTAAAGGCACTGGAACGCGGCGTCTACAACCACATCGCCGGAGACGGCAGAGAGCTGGTTATCACCGAGGCGAGCGCGTTCAAGCTGCGCGCCGAAGAAGGCCGCTGCATCCATGAGACCGACATTTCCCTTTTCATCAACAACCTGCCTACCCGCGCCGACACCACTCGCTTCTCCACAGAAAATGCGAGCGGCAGTACATCCCAGGCAGCCAACACCGTTGAAGCGCTGAGTGCGGACTGCCATGTACTTCTGATCGACGAAGATACCTCCGCCACCAACTTCATGATACGTGACGAGCGCATGGCACGGCTTGTTTCCGACGAAAAAGAGCCGATCACTCCCTTCATCCGGAAGATCCGCGGTATCTACGACGATCTGGGCGTGTCAACCATCCTGGTTGTAGGCAGCTCCGGCGATTACCTGGAAGTAGCCGACACCGTCCTGCAGATGGACTGTTATGCCACCCGTGACGTCACCGCCCGGGCGAAAGAACTGTGCGAATTAAACACTGCAGAGCATCAGCAGATCACTCCTGCCAAGACCAGTGGAATCGCCGATAAAACCATACCAGATATGGCAAAACAAGCGTGTAAAACAAATATCGCAGAAAAGACTCTCGAAGCAGTTAAATCAGAAACCATCCGCAGCACCGACTGGCTCAAAAAGCGTGTCCACACCCAGAGGATAGAAAAGCCACGCACCCATGGCTGGGACACCCTGAGCCTCGACAAAGCCGAAATCGACTTACGCTACCTTGAACAAATCGTCGACGAAAGCCAGACAGCAGCGATCGCCTACCTGATGCAATACATCCTGAGCCGACTGGCAGACGGCAAAAAGACCGTCCCCCAGCTGGCGGCAGAAGCCACCCGCAAAATCCAGAAAGACGGAATCCTTTCCGTCACCCCGCAAAACTACCCGGCCGGCCCCGCTGCCGAAGTACGCCAGCAGGAAATCCTGGCGTGCCTGGCACGGTACCGGCAGCTGTAAAAGATGGATAACCATATCGCCACAATAGGCTATCTCTGCACGCAAGAAGCATTTTACTTGCTTACCGTCGAAAATGCAATATATTAATTAAATAAAAACACATATAATTCAAAATAACATTTATGATATATATTTTTTGAATATGTTAAAAGCTGGGTTGACATTTATGAGACTATATGCTAAGCTGAACGGGTGATTGCTTCTATGAGAAGATCACAAATCCGGGGAAACTGCAAAGAAACACAATGACATTAAAAAAACAATCAACACCAGCTTCAAAGGCGGGGAGCGTACATGAATTAGTTCCCTCTGCAAAAAAAGGTCCTGCTTCTGCACAGACAACGGATGGAAAAATCAGTGGGCAGGGAAAGGAAAAAGATTCCGTTTCCGCATTGCTTTTTAACAATGATGATAATTTTGCGGATGTGTTCAATCACGCAGTATTTTGTAACACTGCAATAAGTGCCGCTGACCTTCGGACAGAGAGCACCAGAGAGACATCTGTTTTGCGGACAAAGCAAGGAACTCGTACGACACTTACACAATTTCGAGATGTTATTAAAAAACTGGGAAAGGATCAGACGTTAGCAATTCTGGCTATCGAAAATCAGAACCAGGAGAGTTATCAGATGCCATTTCGGGTAATGGAGATGGATTATCTCAATTATGCAAGGCAGATTCGCATCATAGCCGACAAACATAAGCACGAAATGACGGAAGCTAAGAAGACTGCTGTGAAAAAAACTTCTCTTTCAGGGGGAGAATATCTCGATCGCTTTTATAAGAGTGATCGGCTTAATCCCTGCATCACTCTTGTAATATATTGGGGCGAGGAGACCTGGCGGGGGCCTCGTCAGCTTTCAGATATGTTTGCTGAGAGCGAATGGACTCCATATGCGCCCGACTACAAAATGCATCTTCTGGAGGTTCACAAAATAAGCGATTCCGAGTTAAGCACCTACAGCGATGAACTGCGAATGGTTTTTGGATTCGTAAAATTTGCCCGGCAGAAGATTCGCCTTCGAGAATTTATAGCAGAAAATGAAGAGATATTTTCTAACATGCCTGAGACGGTAGTTGATGTAATTGCCGATTTGGCACACTCAGCGGAACTGGAGAAGATTAAGCAAAAAACAGATGTTAAAAATGAAAGGGGAAATTATAATATGTGTCAGGTTATCCAAAGGTTGGGATAACCTGACACATCCTAACTCCTTTCATATCCAAACCTTTTGCTGCAAAGTCGCATTTCAACAAGGATCAGACTCATTCTTAGATATTCCAAACCGGAAAAAGGTTTGGATTTTTAATATCACATTATTCCGCAAAAGTCAACCAAAGAACCATCTGCATTCTTCCATTTTGGCGAAACATTCTCATCTTTTTCATATTCCAGCGT
>JAJBVE010000173.1 GCA_020859995.1 Clostridiales bacterium | reverse complement strand
TGCGGATTAACTTTCTGTCCCATGCCAGTCCTCCTTACTTCTCATTCAGCACGATTGTGATGTGGCTCATACGCTTCTCAATGCGGTAAGCCCTGCCCTGTGCCCTCGGTCTGATTCTCTTCATTGTCGGACCCTTGTTCGCGTAGCACTCTTCAATATAAAGATTCTCAGCCTTCATGCCATTGTTATTCTCAGCGTTCGCAATCGCGGATTTCAGAAGCTTTAAAATCACTTCAGACGCGTATCTCGGATTGTATGTCAGAATGCCGACAGCCGTAGTCGCATCTTTACCCCTGATGGCATCCAAAACGTAACAAGCCTTGCGGACAGAAACCCGTGCGTATGATAATTTCGCGGACGGTCTGGTATCCTTCTCGGCATTTCTCTCTCTCTTAATCTGGGATCTATGTCCTTTTGCCATTGGAATGTTCTCCTTTCTAACTGTTCGCAGACGGCGGCATGCCGTCTGCTGCCGCATTCGCAGTGATCAGCGGCTCCCATCGCAAAGCGATGAACATTGAAGCGCGTCTCCACTCTCTCGCGGCTGCGCGCGAAAACTAACGCGCGCGGGACTTTTTCTCGTCCTTGCCATGTCCTCTGTAGGTCCGTGTCGCCACAAACTCACCGAGCTTATGTCCAACCATGTCTTCTGTGATATACACCGGAACATGCTTTCTTCCGTCATGTACCGCGATGGTATGTCCGACCATCTGCGGGAAAATTGTGGAACGGCGGGACCAGGTCTTAATGACCTGCTTGCTGCCCGAAGCGTTCAGCGCATCTATTTTTTTCAGCAGACTCTCATCAGCAAACGGTCCTTTTTTTAATGAACGAGCCATTACTTACCTCCTTAAATGATTAACATCAGTTGATTGCTTTGCCGTCTCTTCTTCTTATGATCAGCTTATTGGATGCTTTTTTCTGCTTTCTGGTCTTAAGACCCAATGCAGGCTTGCCCCACGGAGTGCTCGGGCCCGGACGTCCAACCGGTGCTCTGCCCTCGCCGCCGCCGTGCGGGTGATCGTTCGGGTTCATAACAGAACCGCGGACGGTCGGGCGGATGCCCATGTGACGTTTTCTTCCTGCCTTACCGATGTTGATCAGGTTGTGGTCGCCGTTACCGACGATGCCGACTGTAGCGCGGCATTCCATCGGAACCATTCTCATTTCGCCGGACGGAAGTCTCAATGTCGCGTACTTGCCTTCCTTCGCCATCAGCTGCGCGCCGTTGCCGGCGGAGCGTACCATCTGTCCGCCGTGTCCCGGATAAAGCTCAATATTGTGAATCATAGTACCTACCGGAATCTGTGAAAGTGGCAGGCAGTTGCCGACACGTACCTCGGCTTCCGGACCGTTCATAACTGTCCAGCCGACTTCCATTCCTGCCGGCGCGAGGATGTAGGATTTCTGTCCGTCCGCGTAGCAGATCAGCGCGATATTCGCGGAGCGGTTCGGATCATATTCGATACCAAGTACCTTAGCCGGTACTCCGTCTTTGTTTCTCTTAAAATCTACCAGTCTGTACTTTCTTCTGTTGCCGCCGCCCTGATGTCTTACTGTAATCTTACCCTGGTTATTCCGTCCGGAATTCTTCTTAAGAGATACGGTCAGAGACTTCTCCGGAGTCGTCTTCGTGATCTCTGAAAAATCAGAACCGGTCATATGCCTTCTGGAGGGCGTATATGGATTATAGGTTTTGATTCCCATGATAGTTTCTCCTTTTCTTTATTATCCTGTCTCATGGACAGATAGTCTGAAATTATGACAACACATCGGTGTGTGTCATACTCCGCGTACGATTCCTCACCTGTCGCACCAGGGAGGAATCCGGTCACGCGTCTTTCTGCCGGCTGCCGCCGACCGCTTTTCCGAGTAGCGGTATTGTCCGTGTACCGGATAAAGTCATCTTTACAGGCCTTCGAAGATCTCGATGTCCTTGCTGTCAGCTGTCAGCTGCACAATCGCCTTCTTGGTCTTTGCTGTCTTACCGAAGGTCATGCCGCGGCGACGGGTCTTGCCTTCCAGATTCATCGTGTTGACCTGAGCTACCTTCGCTCCGTCGAACATCTTTTCAACAGCCTCTTTCACCTGAGACTTGGTTGCATCCGGGTGTACAAGAAAGGTGTATTTTTTGTCTGCCATAGCATTCATGCTTTTCTCTGTGATCACCGGTTTTAAGATCACATCATAATACTTGATATCTGCCATTACGCGTACACCTCCTCGATCGTCTCCACAGCAGCTTTGGTGACCACCACTGTGTCATATTTCAGAATGTCATATACATTAATTGTATTTGTCAGCGCAGTCTTTACATCTGCGATGTTTCTCGCGGACAGAACTACGTTCTTGTCATTCTCGTTCAGAATGATCAGCGCCTTGTCAACCTTCAGCGCATCCAGAACAGCTTTCATGTTCTTGGTCTTGATCTCAGACATCTTCAGCTCATCCAGCACGATCAGCTTGTTTTCCTGTACTCTGCTCGTCAGCGCAGACTTCAGAGCCAGACGTCTTTCTTTTTTGTTCATCTTAACGGTATATTCTCTCGGAACCGGAGCAAATACAACTCCGCCGCCCTTCCACTGCGGTGCACGGATGGAGCCCTGTCTCGCGTGGCCGGTACCCTTCTGTCTCCACGGCTTTTTGCCGCCGCCGGAAACCTCAGAACGTGTCTTCGCCTTCTGCGTACCCTGGCGTCCTCCAGCCAGCAGGCTTACAACCGCAAGATGTACGAGATGTTCATTTACTTCAACGCCAAACACAGCGTCATTCAGCTCCATCTGGCCGACTTCGCTGCCTTCCATATTATAAACAGATACGTTTGCCATCTGTCTTCTCCTCCTTTCCTGCTCCAGGCTTACTTACCGGTCTTAACGGTATTTTTCAATGTAACGAGTGCCTTCTTCGGTCCCGGAACAGCGCCCTTTACCAGGATCAGGTTGTTCTCAGCGTCCACACGGACAATCTCGAGATTCTGAACGGTAACCTGCACGCCTCCCATACGTCCTGCCATGTGTTTTCCCTTGAAAACTCTGCTCGGATCGGAAGAGGAACCATTGGAGCCTGCGTGACGATGATACTTGGAACCATGCGCCATCGGTCCTCTGTGCTGGCCGTGTCTCTTGATAACACCTGCGAAACCCTTGCCCTTGGAGATGGCCGTCGCGTCAACCTTATCCCCGGCCGCGAACACATCCGCCTTGATCTCCTGCTTTACTTCATAGCTCTCTGCGTCGTCAAGACGAAACTCTCTCACATATCTCTTGTAAGAAACGCCCGTCTTATCAAACGCGCCCTTCTGCGGCTTCTTTACAAGCTTTTCCCGCTTGTCAACAAAGCCCACCTGAACCGCGCTGTATCCGTCCTTCGCTACAGTCTTGACCTGCGTAACCACGCACGGTCCGGCCTGAAGAACCGTTACCGGGATCAGTAAACCATTTTCGTCGAAAATCTGTGTCATTCCGACCTTTGTTGCCAACAATGCTTTCTTCATTGTCTTTCCTCCTGTCTTTCTACAGCGGATCATGTCCCGCATCTGCGCAGCCGATGCAAAACAAAGTATGTTCCGATCCACGAAGTGAATCGAGCCCCGCTGCAAAGCGGTGGCTTTGTATCGCATGCTGCAAACTGCCGCAGTCTGCATTCACATGATCATCCTAGTCAACAGTTATCTGAACCTGAATAGGATTTGCCTCAAATTGAACTGCTCTGTCTTACTTCTGCTTCATCTTGATATCAATGTACACGCCTGCCGGCATCTCCAGTCTGGAGAGTGCGTCGACCGTCTTCTGGGTCGGGCTGATGATATCGATGAGCCTCTTGTGCGTCCTCTGCTCGAACTGCTCTCTGGAGTCTTTGTACTTGTGCACCGCGCGAAGGATGGTCACTACCTCTTTCTTCGTCGGGAGCGGCACCGGACCGCTTACCTGTGCTCCATTTTTCTTGACTGTTTCGATGATTTTCTTCGCGGACGCGTCCACGAGCTGATGGTCATATGCCTTCAGTGTGATTCTCATTACCTGAGTTGCCATAAAAAAAGTCGCCTCCTTATTCG
>JAJBVE010000168.1:23701-31637 GCA_020859995.1 Clostridiales bacterium | reverse complement strand
GACATGTGAGAAATGGCGCATAAATGGCGTGCGGAAAATGGCGTGTGAGAAACAAAAAAGTTCTTGACACATGCCAAAGCCTGTGGTAAAGTTTCATAGGTTGAAAAAAGGAAGCAGAGTATCCACTCTCACCCTGGCACGCAGGACACAGATTGTTGTGACCAGTGGTTTATATTTTGATTTGCCGGACGGCGCAGATGACAGGTTTCACGGCATGGATTTTCTTATCGGAAGAGTAGGAAAATGTTTGTCGGAGTTGTTTTGCGGCGGGCGGTTGATTGATGTATACAGGTGGATGACTTTGTGATCCACCTTTTCTTATGGTTATACAGAAAGCCTTTCCGCTTTTTCTGTATGACAAACAGGTAGACAGTCATATCAATGTGTGGAGGTGTACGAACATTAGCGAATTAATGATTAACGAACAGATCAGAGACCGGGAAATCCGTCTGATCGGTGAACACGGCGAGCAGCTTGGAATCATGTCTGCAAAAGAAGCCCAGAAGCTGGCGAGAGAGGCCGACCTTGACCTCGTGAAGATTGCTCCCACGGCAAAGCCGCCGGTGTGCAAGATCATTGACTACGGGAAGTATCGCTATGAACTGGCCCGCAAGGAAAAAGAGGCCAGAAAGAAACAGAAAACGGTTGAGATCAAAGAGATTCGATTATCTCCGAACATTGATGAAAACGACTTAAATACGAAGGTGAGCAGCGCCCGCAAGTTCCTCGCAAAGGGGAATAAGGTAAAGGTGACGCTGCGGTTCCGCGGAAGAGAGATGGCCCATATGCAGGCCAACCGCTATATCCTTGAGGATGTCGCGAAATCTCTGGCGGATGTTGCCGTCGTAGACCGTCCGATCAAGCAGGAGGGCAGGACGCTTACTCTGTTCCTGACAGAGAAGCGTACTCAATAAGGATCTGTCGGCGCGATCTGCGCAGGATATTTTCCGACAGCTTCTGATCATCCGCCGGATAAGATAAGGTCCGGTAGTTCCTCATCAGGATCAGACACAGGATTACTATAGTGGACGGCAGTTTTTTTACCATTCACTATCAATGACAAGCATAAGGAGGAAGCATAAAATGCCAAAAATGAAAACAAGCAGAGCAGCTGCGAAACGTTTTAAAAAGACCGGTTCAGGTCTTTTAAAGAGAAACAAAGCTTACAAGAGCCATATCTTGACCAAGAAGTCGACCAAGAGAAAGAGAAATCTTCGGAAGTCAGCGATTACGGATGTGACGAATGCTTCCAACATGAAGAAGATTTTACCGTATCTCTGATGGGGATCGGATGAAAGCCATTTACAGCAAATTTGATTTACTATTGGTTTACTACTATTAAGGAGGTTCAAAGAAATGGCCAGAATCAAAGGTGGAATGAACAGAAGAAAGAAACACAACCGTGTGTTAAAGCTCGCGAAGGGCTATAGAGGAGCCAGATCCAATCAGTATAGAATCGCGAAACAGTCCGTTATGCGTGCGCTGACCAGCTCCTATGCCGGCAGAAAGCAGAAAAAGCGTCAGTTCAGACAGCTCTGGATTGCGCGTATCAACGCTGCTGCCCGTCTGAACGGTCTGTCCTACAGCAAATTTATGTATGGTCTGAAGCTTGCTAACGTTGAGCTGAACCGTAAGGTTCTCGCGGACATGGCAGTGAACGATCCGGAGGGATTCGCTTCCCTGGCAGAGCTCGCGAAGACAAAGATTGCCTGAGATAAAAAAGCAATGAGCGCGTTTGCGTATGCGGTGGCTGCATACCGGACGCGCTTTTTCTTTCATACAGGAATTTCAATCGATTTTTCCTGTTATTGAGAAAGCTTGCGTTACATGGCACCATGCACTCTGCTGCAGGGCGCTGAACGCGGAGAACGAGTAACGTAAGCTCTCGCGCATACGCAATTCCATTTAGAACCTTGCTCTTTTTTGCGTAAAGTGTTATAGTGTGACTTGGCGAAAGAAAAGCGCGCTTGCGGGCTTTTTAAAAAATTTTTGATTGGAGACTGGCAATGGCATTTAATTTTGTAAAAAAGATGTTTGGGACACACAGTGAGCATGAGCTGAAGCGCATCATGCCGCTGGTGGACAAGATAGAGTCGCTGCGGCCGGACATGATGGCGCTTTCGGATGAACAGCTTGCGGGAAAGACGCAGGAATACAAGGACCGCTACGCGAAAGGTGAGACGCTGGATGATCTGCTGCCGGAGGCGTTCGCGACTGTGCGTGAGGCTGCGCGGCGTGTACTTGGCATGGAACATTACCGGGTGCAGCTGATGGGCGGCATCATTCTTCATCAGGGTCGTATCGCCGAGATGCGTACCGGTGAAGGCAAGACGCTGGTATCGACCTGCCCGGCTTATTTAAATGCGCTGACCGGACGTGGTGTTCACATTATCACGGTCAACGATTATCTGGCAAGCCGTGACGCCGAGTGGATGGGCGCGGTGCACCGTTTCCTGGGCCTGACGGTCGGCTGCGTGCTCAATTCGATGAACAACGATGAGCGCCGGGAGCAGTACAAATGCGATATCACCTACATTACGAACAATGAGGACGGATTTGATTACCTGCGTGACAACATGGTGATTTACAAGGAACAGCTGGTACAGCGCGGCCTGGTCTACGCGATCATCGACGAGGTCGACTCGGTATTGATCGATGAGGCGCGTACCCCGCTGATCATTTCCGGACAGAGCGGCAAGTCTACCAAGCTCTACGAGGTCTGCGATATTCTGGCCAGACAGCTGGAGAAAGGCGAGGCGAGCGGTGAAGTCACGAAGATGACCGCCATCATGGGCGAGGAGATCACCGAGACTGGTGACTTTATCGTCAATGAAAAGGATAAGCTGGTTACCCTTACGCAGCAGGGCATCGAGAAGGTGGAGAAATTTTTCCACATTGACAACTTCTCAGACGCGGAAAACCTGGAGATTCAGCACAACGTTGACCTGGCGCTGCGGGCAAACTATCTGATGTTCCGCGACCAGGATTATGTGGTAAAGGACGATGAGGTTCTGATCGTCGATGAGTTTACCGGCCGTATCATGCCGGGGCGCCGCTATTCGGACGGCCTGCATCAGGCGATCGAGGCAAAGGAGCATGTGAAGGTGAAGCGTGAGAGCAAGACGCTCGCCACGATCACTTTCCAGAATTTCTTTAATAAATATGAGAAAAAGGCCGGCATGACCGGTACCGCGCTGACAGAGGAGGAGGAGTTCCGCGATATCTATGGCATGGATGTGATCGAGATCCCGACCAACGTCCCGGTGCAGCGTATTGATTATGATGACGCGGTCTATATGACTCAGAAGGAGAAATACCGCGCTGTGGTGGAGGCTGTCAAGGAAGCCAATGCCAAGGGGCAGCCGGTGCTGGTCGGTACGATTACGATCGAGGTGTCCGAGCTTTTGAGCAATATGCTTAAGCGCGCCGGTATCAAGCATCAGGTGCTGAATGCGAAGTTCCATGAGATGGAGGCGGAGATCGTCGCCGAGGCCGGTATTCACGGCACCGTCACCATCGCGACCAACATGGCCGGCCGTGGTACGGATATCAAGCTGGACGAGGAAGCCCGCGCTGCCGGCGGCTTAAAGATCATAGGCACCGAGCGCCATGAATCCCGGCGTATTGACAACCAGCTGCGCGGCCGTTCCGGACGTCAGGGCGACCCGGGTGAGTCCAGATTCTATATTTCTCTGGAAGACGATCTGATGCGCCTGTTCGGTTCTGAAAAAATGATGAATGTCTTTAAATCTCTCGGTGTAAAGGAAGGCGAGCAGATCGAGCATAAGATGCTCTCCAGCGCGATTGAAAAGGCGCAGATGAAGATTGAGAGCAACAACTTCGGCATCCGTAAAAACCTGCTTGAATACGACCAGGTGAACAACGAGCAGCGCGAGATCATGTACGCAGAGCGCCGCCGGGTACTCGACGGCGAGAGTATGCGCGATTATATCCTGAAGATGGCTGCTGAGATTGTTAACCGCGCCGTAGACCGGAGCTGCACTGACAGCGATCGGGAAAGCTGGGATCTGAATGAGCTGAATGCGCTCCTTCTGCCGACCATTCCTCTTCCGCCGGTGACAGAGGAAACCGTGGCGTCCATCTCTGATAAGGAAAAACTGAAGGCCTCCCTGAACGAAGCAGCGGTGAAGCTCTATGAGGCCAAAGAGGCAGAAGTCGGCGACGACGAGAAATTCCGCGAGATGGAGCGCGTCATTTTGCTCAGGGTCATTGACCGCAAGTGGATGGATCACATCGACGACATGGATCAGCTCCGCCAGGGCATCGGTCTGCAGGCCTACGGCCAGCGTGATCCGAAGGTCGAGTATAAGATGAGTGCCTACGAGATGTTCGACGAAATGACCGCCGGTATCCAGCAGGATACGGTTCGTCTGCTTTACCATATCAAGGTCGAGCAGAAGGTTGAGCGTGAAGAGGTAGCCAAAGTAACGGGCACCAACAAAGACGACACCGCCGTCCGCGCCCCCAAAAAACGCGTGGCAGAGAAAATTTACCCGAACGATCCCTGTCCGTGCGGCAGCGGCAAGAAATACAAGCAGTGCTGCGGGCGGAAGGCTTAGCCAAAGCGAGAGCGTGTCTGAAGACGACCTGTGGCATGCCGTACACACAACACACAGAAAGAAGGTGACACAATGGTAGAACTTGACCAGTTCAAAACAATTTTAAACAGCTACACCAAACCATTAGTGGAAGTGAGGGATTCACTTTAACCTCGCTGTCAAAGAACAGCGGATACAGGAGATGGAGCGCCGGATGGAGGAGCCGGATTTCTGGGATAATCCGGAAGCCTCGCAGGAGTCCATGAAGACGCTTGCCAGTCTCAAAGAAGACGTTTCCACTTATCAGCAGCTGCAGAGCCAGTATGAGGAGATCGAGCTTCTGATTGAGATGGGATATGAGGAAAACGATCCGGCGGTCATTCCCGAGATTCAGGAGATGCTGGATGAATTTCAGCAGACCTTAGATGATATCCGGATCAAGACGCTGCTCTCTGGAGAGTATGACGAGGAGAGCGCGATCGTTTCGCTCCATGCGGGTGCGGGCGGCACGGAGTCCTGCGACTGGGCATCCATGCTCTACCGCATGTACATGCGCTGGGCGGATAAAAAGGGTTATCAGGTGGAGGTCCTGGATCTGCTGGACGGAGAAGAGGCCGGCATCAAATCGGTGACCTTCCAGGTCAACGGACCCCGCGCTTACGGCTATCTGAAATCCGAAAAAGGCGTGCACCGTCTGGTGCGCATCTCTCCGTTCAACGCCGCCGGCAAGAGGCAGACCTCCTTTGTGAGCTGTGATGTCATGCCGGTGCTGGAGCGGGATGTGGACGTGGAAATCAATCCGGACGACCTGCGCATTGATACCTATCGTTCCAGCGGCGCGGGCGGTCAGCACATCAACAAGACGTCCTCCGCCATCCGCATCACGCATTTGCCGACCGGCATTGTCGTGACCTGCCAGAATGAGCGTTCCCAGTTCCAGAACAAGGACAAGGCGATGCAGATGTTAAAGACCAAGCTGCTTCTTCTGCGTGAGCAGGAGAACGCGCAGAAAGAGTCCGACATCCGCGGCGAGGTCAAGGAGATCGGCTGGGGCAACCAGATCCGCTCCTACGTCATGCAGCCCTACAAGCTGGTGAAGGATCTGCGCACCGGTGAGGAATCCGGCAATGTAGACGCAGTCATGGACGGGGCACTGGATCCGTTCATTAATGCCTATCTGAAATGGATGTCTCTGGGCGGAAAGCCGCTGGAGCAGGCAGAATAAAAAATAACTTTCATGTGAGTATGGGCATATGTCCAAATTCATGTTGCCAGGAAAATTACGATGACTGCCATGAACGAAAATTGCGGCCGGGCACTGTTTTCCAAACAGTTACCGGCTGTATTTTTGGCTTTTGCGCAGTTTGAACGATGCACAGAGGCTGTATTCGTTTACAGCGAATTTTTACTTGCATCCTGCCATGAAGTATGGTAAGATTCCATCCGTGGTATACAAATGTTTTTCTGTCGCAAACACTTTGACCAGGAGGATGAAAAGATGTCAGATGGGTCAAACTATTATGTTGTGAAAGAAAAGGCGGTGCCCGAGGTGTTGATGAAAGTCGTGGAGGCGAAGCGGCTTTTGGAAACCGGTCGGGCATCTACTGTGCAGGAGGCTGCGGACGCGGTCGGGATCAGCCGGAGCTCCTTCTATAAATATAAGGAAGATATTTTTCCATTCCGCGACAATGTGCAGGGACGGACATTTACCTTCCTGATGCAGGTACACGACGAGCCGGGGCTTTTGTCGGATGTGCTGCAAGTGGTGGCAGAATATCACGCGAATATTCTGACAATCCACCAGAGTATCCCGACGAACGGAGTCGCGATGCTGATACTCAGCGTAGAGGTACTTCCCTCGACCGGGGATCTTTCGAGTATGATTAAGGCGATCGAGTCGAAGGAGGGCGTGCAGGATCTGAGAATTCTGGCGCGGGAGTGAGAAGGAACAGGCAATATGCGGTGTTCGGAGTGTGTGCTATAGCAAAAAGGCATCAGGCAGCAGTGAAAAGAAGGAATTGAGAGGAGACTATTGGAAATGGTAGCAGTAGCAGTGTTAGGATATGGAACGGTTGGTTCCGGCGTGGTAAAGGTGATTGAGACCAATCATGACAGCATTCTTAAGAAAACCGGCGTGGATCTGCAGGTGAAATATGTGCTGGATCTGCGGGAGTTTCCGGGGGACCCGGTGCAGGAGAAGCTGGTGCATGATTACGATGTAATCATCAACGATCCGGAGGTGCGCATCGTTGTAGAGACGATGGGAGGCCTGAATCCTGCATACCCGTTTACAAAGCGTGCGCTGGAGGCAGGAAAATGCGCGTGCACATCCAATAAGGAGCTGGTCGCGAAATACGGCACCGAGCTGCTGGCGACGGCGAAGGAACATCAGGTGAGCTATCTGTTTGAGGCAAGCTGCGGCGGCGGCATTCCGATCATCCGTCCGCTGCGGACTTCTCTGGGCGCGGACGTGATTGATGAGATCACCGGTATCGTGAATGGCACGACCAATTATATCCTGACAAAGATGTCTGAGGAAGGGCTGGAGTTTGACGATGTCCTGCGCGACGCGCAGCAGAAGGGATACGCGGAACGCAACCCGGAGGCGGATGTGGAGGGGCACGATGCCTGCCGCAAGATCGCGATTCTTTCTTCCCTGGCCTATGGGAAACGGGTTGATTTTACTGATATTTATACAGAAGGTATTACGAAAATTACCTCTGCTGAGGTGCGTTACGCGAAGGAGCTGGGCATGGCGATCCGGCTGCTGGCGTACAGCCATATGGATGTGGAAAACGAGGGCAAGGTGACGGCAATGGTTGCGCCGTTCCTTGTAAAAAAGACCGATCCGCTGTATTTTGTGAGCGGCGTGTTTAACGCGATTTTTGTGCATGGAAATATGCTCGGCGACGCCATGTTCTACGGACAGGGAGCCGGAAAGGACGCGACCGCGAGCGCTGTGGTGGCAGACGTGATCGAGGAAGCGCAGACTCTGGGACGCAGCGTGATGTCCGAGTGGAGTCCCGAAAAGCAGCAGATGCAGCCGGTGGCAGAGACCGAGAAGCAGTTCTTTGTGCGCATCGCTGGAAACGCGGATGACTGCGGAGATGTTAAGAAGGTATTTGGCGCGATTTCAATCGTACAGGCAGACCTGGATGGAGAATATGGATTCATTACGCCGGTTATGACCGAGGCGGCTTATCAGGAGTGCGCGGCGGAGCTGGAGGGGCAGATTCTGGGAATGATTCGTATCCGCGGGTGATGCTTTCCTGTGAATGAATTGTTTCTCGCGGCTGATGCTTTCCCGTGAATGAATTGTTTTTCGCGGCTGATGCTTTCCCGTGAATGAATTGTTTTTCGCGGCTGATGCTTTCCCG
>JAJBVE010000168.1:0-23601 GCA_020859995.1 Clostridiales bacterium | reverse complement strand
TGCATAATTCGTTTTCCGTGGGAGAGGTTTTTCCGGGAATAATTCGATTGAAAAATAGCAGATAAGGAAAGAGAAAAGAGGCAGAGTTATCATGAAATATATCGTGATTTTGGGGGATGGCATGGCGGACGAGCCGCAGGAAGCCCTCGGCGGACGCACACCGCTGGAGGCGGCGCGGACTCCCGCGATGGATGAGATGGCGAAAACCGGAGAGATCGGGCTGGTGAAGACGATCCCGGACGGCATGGCTCCGGGGAGCGATACGGCGAATCTGGCGGTTCTGGGGTACAATCCCCGCCTTTATTATACGGGGCGTTCTCCCCTTGAAGCGCTGAGTATCGGTGTGCCGATGAAGGAAACAGATGTTGCGATGCGCTGTAATCTGGTGACGCTTACAGAGGAAGAACCATATGAGCAGAAACGGATCATCGACCACAGCTCCAGCGAGATCAGTACAGAGGACGCGGCGGTTCTGCTTGCGGCAGTACAAAAAGAGCTGGAAAACGAGACCTATCAGTTTTATGTGGGGACGAGCTACCGTCACTGTGTAATTAAGGCAAATGGAGTGGAAACGCCTTCTGACATACGGCTGGCTGGTGATGTGTCCTCAGCGCCGGAGCAGCTTTTAAGCAACGCGCTGGAATCCCTCATTCCTCCTCATGATCATCTGACCGAGGTGATCGGGCCCTATCTTCCTAAGGACGAGGAGCTTTTGGCGATGCAGAAGCGCAGCTATGAGATCTTAAAGGATCATCCGATCAACCTGGAGCGGAAGGCCAGAGGCTTAAACCCGGCGAACAGCTGTTGGTTCTGGGGCGCGGGCACGAAGCCGATGGTGGATTCTTTTGAAAATAAAAACGGCGTAAAGGGCACGATGATCTCGGCGGTTGACCTGTTAAAGGGCATTGCGATCGGCGCCGGGATGAATGTGGTGCTTGTAGAAGGCGCGAACGGCGGCCTGGAGACCAACTATGAAGGGAAAGCCCTCGCGGCAGTGGATGCCCTGCTTGCGGGCGGTTCGGATTATGTCTATGTACATCTGGAGGCACCGGATGAAATGGGACATCAGGGCAGCCTGGAGCGGAAAATACAGTCGATTGAGAATCTTGATCAGAGGATTATCCGCATTGTGAAGGAGCGGATGGACGCCTCCGGGGAGCCGTACCGTATGCTGGTGATGCCGGATCACCCGACGCCGATCCGCATCCGCACGCATACCTCTGACCCGATTCCCTATCTGCTCTATGACAGTACGAAGACGCTCAGGAAAGAAAGCATGGAAAGCGCAGATGAGGCGGCATCGGCTGCTGATATGGAAAGCAGAGACAGCAAAGCGGATAAAGAGGCACTGGCCGATGGCAGAATTTACTGTGAACGCACGGCAGCAGAAGGCGGCATCTTCCGCCCGGAAGGATACCGGCTGATTGATGTGCTGCTGGAGAAGGCCTGATACTGATACCGGCTGAATGATGCGCGGCTGGAGAGTGGCTGCATACTCCCTTGTCACTCGAATGATCGTATATTTTTTCAGGCAATCCCATACAGATTTCGCATACGCTGTGAAGTCCCGACATATAAAGAAAAAACACCCCGATACAGGAGCTGCAATACAAAAAGCTTTCTGTACAGGGGTGTTTTGTTATTATGATGCGCAGGGGCGCGAGAGGAATTTTGGCAGCTTTGCTGCCCGCGCCCCGCGCGACGGATAGGGGAAGAGGACTCCCCCTATCCGATTTTATACTCTTTTAACCTTCAATCATTTTATAAAAGTATCCTTCGGTTGTAAACATGTACGGATTGACGAACAGGAATCCGATGCCGAAGGAGAGCAGGCTCAGAAGATACATCCCGATAAAGGAGAGCATCATCGTGAAGTAGCGGGAGCGTCTTCCGTCCATCAGCTGCCAGCCCTTCTTCATCATTTCGCCAAATGACTGCCAGGGGTCTGTCGCGCGGATGAACAATACCATGGCGAAGGAAATCTGGAGGTAGACGTACAGAACCATTGTAAGGACAAGCACGGCGGTGGATATGATCAGGTTTGCCGCCTCTCCGTAAAATGCCCAGTTGATGACAATCGACAGCCACCAGACGGCGACCTGCATGAGCACGTAGGAAAGCACATACTGAATTACGGAGAAAATCGCCACCGGTTCCGGATGTTCCGTGAAGGCAGAAAACAGATCCTTCCAGCGATAAGAACGGTTGTTGACGATATCCAGGTAAATGCCGTACAGCCCGGCGAGCAGAATATAATAAATGATATTGACCAGTATGGAACAGCCGAAATAGAGAAGAGTGCTGATCACGCCTGACTCATAAGGAGCCGCCTGCAAAGCCAAGGCGCTCAGCAGCAGATTCAGAGCTTCCAGAAGCAGGGTAATACCGGCCAGAGACGCGTGCTTTCCGGTCAACACACATCGGGCGTAGCATTTGATTTCTTTTGTAACAGGTTTTTCCATAGAAAACTGCCTCCTGACAGGAATTTATGATGTTTTTTGCTTTGCGGTATTGTATGCTATCGTGTTTCACGGTGAAAATCCTGCCGACACATTAGATGTAGTCTGCAGCATTAAATGAATCTGCCGTCATCCTGCCCGCTGGAATGATCAGAACCATTTGAACCGCCAGAATGATCGCCGCCAGAGCCGCCTGAACCGGAACCGTCATTCTCAGAATCATCGCCGGGGAGCTCATTTTCATACCCGCCGTATTCCTGACTGACATTGTCTTCGCTGCCAGACCCTGCATCATCAGATCCGTCTGTGTCATTGCCAGAACCATAAAAGAAAGGAAACATTTCTCCCAGAGCGTCATCAAGGTCAAAATCATAATCCCCGGAGTAGACCCGGTAATAATATTGCAGGTAATTCCGCCCTTCCTCTGTCGTCAGAACATAGTAAAAAGAAGAGACGGTAACGACCACTGTAGCGATGAGTCCCGCAATACCGCAGATAATGCCGGCCTTGCTTCTTCCGGGCATCTGTCCGTTCCCACGGGAGAGGATCGCGCAGATCACCGCGATGGCTCCGAAAGGAAGCGAGATATAGATGATAGAACAGCAGGTAATGGAAAGAATGCCAAGCGTGAGCGCGGCGGTCGACATGGGGTTTTTATTTCGGTGCGGAGCATTTTCATACATATATTCATCATTGTAATCAGGCATAATGTCACTCCATTTCATGAAAGCGTGAAAACAGCTTCTCATAGTTGTCTGTACTTTGGGGACAGAAATTCTGAACGCACAAATCTGTCCGACATTCGAGATATAATAACATAAATAAGAGCAGAAAACAAGCGATCTGCAAATTTTAAAGGTGCAGGAAATAGAGAAAATCTGCTTAAAAATATTAAAATCTGCTAAAATGACAGCTGCTGAATCCGCTTTTGCTGGATTGCCCCGCTTTCCTTTGTCGCTGGCGCCAAACGCGGTAAAAGAGGCTCTAAATTCAGAAAAATGGATTGAAGAAATGGAGGGCGGTATGTTATAATTTTGAAGATAAGATACTGTTATAATGGAATAGGGAGAATATATGGATATTATCAAAACACTCGCGCAGGAACTGGAGATCCGCCCGGCACAGGCAGAGGCGGCGGTAAAGCTGATTGATGAGGGCAACACGATCCCTTTCATCGCCCGCTACCGCAAGGAGGCGACCGGTTCGCTCAATGATGAGGTATTGCGTAAATTAATTGAACGGCTGACTTATCTGAGAAATCTGGAGGAGCGCAAGGCACAGGTGCTTTCCTCCATCGAGGAGCAGGGAAAGCTGACACCGGAGCTGCGCAGCCAGATCGAAGCCGCGCAGACGCTGGTGGTGGTGGAGGACCTGTACCGCCCCTATCGTCCGAAACGCCGCACGCGCGCGACGATTGCCAAGGAGAAAGGATTGGAGCCGCTGGCCAATCTGATCCTGCTGCAAATGACAAAGCGTCCGTTGGAAGAAGACGCGAAAGAATACCTTTCGGAAGAAAAGGAAGTGCGCACGGCTGAGGAAGCGATCGCCGGAGCTTGCGACATTCTGGCAGAGACGATTTCCGACGAAGCGTCCTACCGTTTCCGCATCCGCGAGATGACGATGAAGGAGGGGCTGATCACCAGCGAGGCGAAGGACGAAAAAGCACAGTCCGTCTACGAGATGTATTATCATTTTTCTGAGGTGCTCTCCAAAACACAGGGCCATCGGATTCTTGCGCTGAACCGGGGCGAGAAGGAAAAGATTCTGACCGTGAAGATCGAAGCACCGGAGGAGAAGATTCTTCTGTATTTAGAGCGCCAGGTGATTACGCGGGACAATCCCTATACGACTCCTGCTTTAAAGGCGACCGTGCAGGACGCGTACCGCCGTCTGATCGGGCCTGCGATTGAGCGTGAGATTCGCAGCGATCTGACGGAGAAAGCAGAGGACGGCGCGATCTCCGTTTTCGGGAAAAATCTGGAGCAGCTGCTGATGCAGCCGCCTATTGCCGGGCAGGTGGTGCTCGGCTGGGATCCGGCCTTCCGCACCGGCTGCAAGCTGGCCGTCGTGGACGCGACCGGCAAGGTGCTTGACACCGCAGTGGTATTCCCGACCGCGCCGACCAACGACGCGAAAATCCGCGCGGCTAAGGATACCGTCAAAAAGCTGATTGCCAAATATGGCGTGACCTTGATTTCCGTAGGCAACGGCACTGCCTCCCGCGAGTCCGAGCAGATCATCGTGGAGATTCTGAAAGAGCTTCCCAAAGAAACCGCGCAGAAGGTTTCTTATGTGATTACCAACGAGGCGGGGGCTTCCGTTTACTCCGCCAGTAAGCTGGCGACAGAGGAATTTCCGAATTTTGACGTAGGCCAGAGAAGCGCCGCTTCCATCGCCCGGCGTGTGCAGGACCCTCTGGCCGAGCTGGTCAAGATCGACCCGAAGTCCATCGGCGTCGGCCAGTACCAGCACGACATGAACCAGAAAAAACTCGGAGAAGCCCTGGACGGTGTGGTAGAGGATTCAGTAAACCGTGTCGGCGTAGATCTGAACACGGCTTCCGCTCCGCTGATGGAGCACGTGTCCGGCATCACAAAAACTATCGCGAAAAATATTGTCGCCTACCGGGAAGCCAACGGCCGCTTCAAAAACCGCAGGGAGCTTTTGAAGGTGCCCAAGCTCGGCCCGAAGGCCTTTGAACAGTGCGCCGGATTTATGCGCATCACCGGCGGTGACGAGCCGCTGGATCAGACCAGCATCCATCCGGAGAGCTACGAGGCGACAGAAAAGCTGCTGACGCAGCTGGGACATACAAAGGAGAGCTTCTTTGCGCAGAGCGTGAAGCTGGTCCGCATTCGCGACTACAAAAAAATGGCAGAGCAGATCGGCATTGGCGAGCCGACCCTGCGCGACATCGCGAACGAGCTGGTCCGCCCGGGGCGCGACCCGCGTGACGAGATGCCCAAGCCAATCCTGCGCACGGACGTGTTGGAGATGAAAGACCTCCGCGAGGGCATGATCTTAAAAGGCACCGTCCGCAACGTCATCGACTTCGGCGCATTCGTCGACATCGGCGTCCACCAGGACGGCCTGGTGCACATCTCCCAGCTCACAGACAAAAAGTTCGTCAAGCATCCGCTGGAGGTCGTGAGCGTTGGAGACATCGTGGAAGTAAAGGTGCTTGGCGTCGATCTGGCGAAAAAGAGAATCAGCCTGACTATGCGGATCTGAGAGAAAGGGGACAGATTCTTAGAGCAAAGACTTTACGTCAGGAACGATAGATACGAATCAAGTGGAGAGTTATGGAAAGGATAGAGGTAAAATTGTATGAAAGAAAGAAAAAACAGCTTTGCTAATCTTTTGATGTTTTTTGCGATGAGCATTTTATTGGTAATGATTTCATCAATGAATGTCCGGGCAGCGGAATCCAGTAACTGGGCATGGCCAACCAGCGTGACAACCATTAAGTCTGACTGGCCCAATTATTCAGACGGAGATTATCACGGGGGAACAGATTTCCCGGTAGCTTTGAATTCTCCTGTGTATTCTACCTGCGATGGGGAAGTTGTGGCGGTTAAATCATTAACGACTTCCTATGGAAAACATATAAAGATTAAAGCCACTGTAAATGGGGAAACGGTTTATATACGGTATTGTCATTTGAATAGTTACATAGTAAAAAAAGGAGATAAAGTTGCCGCAGGACAGCTGATTGGTTATTCGGGATCAACAGGAAATTCAACAGGTCCCCACCTGCATTATGAAGTTCGAGATGCGAATGATACTCGAGGCTACGGGAGCAATCCTAATTTAAACCCGAAAAATTATCTTCCAGGAACTACCTATACATACACGGCACTATTTCTTAATCTGAATCAAGAATCGCTGTCGATCTATCCAAATGAATCGGCAACATTGACAGCTACTCAAAGTCCGGTGACCTGGTCAAGCAGTGATACAACGGTAGCGGTTGTTGACAGTAAAGGGAAAGTGACCGGTGTGGTGGAATCCACGGGAGGAGCTTCCAGCGGCACAACGCGGACAGCGACGATCACTGCCAAAACGTCGGACGGCTTAACTGCCTCCTGTACGGTCACGGTGAAAGCAGCTACAATTAAGCTGAATAAAAGCAGCAAGACCTTGTATACAGATGAAACTGTGAAATTGACAGCCACTGTGAAAGGCGGCAGCAAAACTGTCAGATGGAGCAGCAGCAATACCAAAGTAGCTACGGTAAGCAGCTCGGGGGAAGTCTCAGCCATAAAGGCAGGGACAGCTACTATAACCGCAAAGGCCAACGGCGTTTCCGCAACTTGCAAGGTGACCGTGAAAACAGCCCCACTAAAATTGAATAAAACCAGTGCAACCTTGTACGTTGACCAGACTTTGAAGCTTACGGCGACAAAAAATGGTACAACCAATGCTGTGAAATGGAAGAGCAGTAATGCATCCGTGGCAACTGTCAGCAATAGTGGAAAAATAACAGCGAAAAAAGCTGGCATTATTGTGATCACAGCAACGGTAGATGATTTCTCAGTAAAGTGCAATCTGACCGTAAAGGCTCCGACAACTACCTTGAACAAATCCAGCGCGACTATATACAAAAGTCAGACGTTGCAACTAAATGCTACCGTTAAGGGTGCCAGCAGTAAGGTAACTTGGACGAGCAGTGATAAAACGGTGGCAACCGTGAGCAGTTCTGGAAAAGTCACAGCAAAAAAAGCCGGAACGGCTACGATTACAGCGAAGGCAAATGGGAAAAGCGCGAAATGTAAGATCACAGTAAAAACACCGACAACGACATTAAATAAATCAAGCGCAACCCTGTACAAGAGCCAGACATTACAATTAAATGCTACCGTAAAAGGCGCCAGCAGTACCGTCGCCTGGAGCAGCAGCAACACCTCCGTGGCGACCGTGAGCAGTTCCGGAAAAGTCACAGCAAAAAAAGCCGGAACGGCAACGATTACGGCGAAAGCGAACGGGATAAGCGCGAAATGCAAAGTTACGGTGAAAGATCCGGCTACGACTTTGAATAAAGCAAGTGCGACACTTGAAGTGGGAGACACACTTATTTTAACAGTCACTATAAAAGGCGCCAGCAGTACCGTTACCTGGAGCAGCAGCGACACCTCTGTGGCGACCGTGAGCAGCAGTGGAACAGTTACGGCAAAAAAAGCCGGAACAGCTACCATTACAGCGAAGGCGAATGGGATAAGCGCGCAATGCAAAGTAACAGTGAAAAATTCCCTGACTGCGGACATCCCGGATGATGCGGTTTCATATAATGGCCATTTTTATTATATTTATGAAGTACAGACTTCATTGGAGGACGCCGAAAGCAAGTGTGAGAAAGCAGGAGGACATCTGGTAACAATTACTTCTTTGGGAGAGCAGGATACGGTTTCTTCATTAGTTGCAGGTGTTTCGGGCTGTCTTTTTATCGGTGCACAGAAATCCGATGACACGTGGCAGTGGATAACTGGCGAAACGTGGTTATATACGAATTGGGCCAGTGGAGAGCCAAATCAACAGAATCCGCCTGAAGAGACTGTGGTGATCAAAAGCAATGGATACTGGTATGATCATAATCAGAATGGAACTTATAAAAATGAAGTGATTGGCTATATCTGCGAGTGGGACTAAGGAATTGTTGCGAAATTACTTGCTCACCTTGTTTTGCCTGATGTGTGAATCTCAGGTCATAAAAGTCTCGATGCAGCCCGAACCTCGAAAGACAGCCCTGCTTGTAGACGGAGGATGAACGAAGTACAATGAGCAAAATCAGAGAAAAAATTCACTTCCATGGACGCGTGCAGGGCGTCGGCTTTCGCTTCAAGGCCAAATGGGCGGCTAATGCGCTGGGGCTGACCGGATGGGTGAAAAACGAGTGGGACAGGAGCGTGAGTGTCGAAGTGCAGGGGTATGAAGAAAGCATTCATCGGATGCTGGAGCAGCTGAATTCCGATCCCTACATTCGGATTGAGTGGATGGATACGGATAAAATACCGGTGATTGAGGATGAGAAAGGATTTCGGGTGCGATGAGTGAAGAAGAACAGCAGGCTAAGCCGGTTTTACGTGACAAGGACATCCGCGAGCCTCTCTTTGATTTTCTGGAGGAATATTTCGGGAAAATCCGCATTTTTGAGGAGAAGCGCATGGGCGGTTCACGCGCGGACGTGGTGATGGTCAGACCGGAGTCGGTGGTTGGCGTCGAGATTAAAAGCGATGCGGATACGTATGCGCGGCTGCGGACGCAGGTGGAGGATTATGATAAATACTTTGACCAGAATTATGTAGTCGCCGGCACCAGCCATGCGCAGCACATTGAGGAGCATGTGCCGGAGCATTGGGGTATTATTACTGTGGAACTGGAAAACGGGCGGCCGGATTTTTACATGCTCCGCGCCGCAGCGGACAATCCGAACATGCACCGGAAGCAGAAGCTGAGCCTTTTGTGGCGGCCGGAGCTGGTGCATATCCAGCAGCTCAACGCCATGCCGAAATACGCCGGGAAGAGCAAGGAATTTGTCATAGATAAAATTCTGCTGACCGTGCCGGAGGAAACCCTCGCGCCGCAGATTTGTGACGAGCTGTTTGAGCGCGACTACAATACGATTCTCGATACCATCAACGAATACCGGCAGCAGCATGGGCAGAAAAAACGGCGGAAGCGTAAGCGGAGAAAATATAAACCGATTGCATAATGCTTCTGGTCTTTCAATGGAAATACGCGTAAACTCCTTTTATATTTTGCGTTATTTCCCGTTACCGCAGGTGTTATGAAGACAATGCGTATAGATTGAGGAATGCGGAAATCCAAAAAAATATTTTCCGGGCACGGCCTGCGGCAAAAAATATTCTGAGTTTCAGATAAATGTGCGGCCAGGACTTGCACAACCGGCCAGAATCAACTATAATTCGATGCGGTACTGTGATTGTTTTCGTGCGTCGCCTCAATCTTTTTACATACCGTGCACGAGGTGGCATACATGTAGGCTGTATCAGAGGACCTTGTGCGAAGTGCTTTTCTTCGCATAATATATATGGAATTACGATACAGGATGCGAGCCCAAGGAGGAGCTATTATGGAAAAAATCAAAATGAAGACACCGATTGTGGAGATGGACGGCGACGAGATGACGCGCATCCTCTGGAAGATCATCAAAGACGAGCTGATCTGTCCCTACATTGATTTGAAGAGTGAGTATTACGACCTCGGCCTGGCGAACCGCAACGCGACGAACGATCAGGTGACGATCGACAGCGCCAACGCCAATAAAAAGTACGGCGTGGCAGTCAAATGCGCGACGATCACGCCGAACGCTGCCCGTATGACGGAGTATGATCTGAAAGAAATGTGGAAGAGCCCGAATGGCACGATCCGCGCGATTCTGGACGGAACGGTGTTCCGCGCGCCGATCACGGTCAAGGGAATCGAGCCCTATGTCCGCACCTGGAAAAAGCCGATCACCATCGCCAGACATGCGTATGGAGATGTCTATAAAAATGTAGAGATCGACGTGCCGGGTCCGGGGAAGGCCGAGCTTGTGTTTACCGGCGAGGACGGCGAAGAGCTGCGTGAGACCGTGTTTGATTTCAAGGGTCCAGGCGTACTTCAGGGCATGCACAACATAGATAAATCTATCGCGAGCTTCGCGCGGAGCTGCTTCAACTATGCGCTTGATACGAAGCAAGATCTCTGGTTTGCCACAAAGGACACCATTTCCAAAAAGTATGATCACACCTTCAAGGATATTTTCCAGGCGATCTACGATGCGGAATACAAGGAGCGGTTTGAGAAAGCCGGGATTGTCTATTTCTATACCCTGATCGATGATGCGGTCGCACGTGTGATGAAATCCGAGGGCGGCTTCATCTGGGCCTGCAAGAACTACGACGGAGATGTCATGAGCGACATGATTTCTTCCGCCTTCGGCTCTCTGGCGATGATGACCTCCGTACTTGTCTCCCCGGATGGAAAATACGAGTACGAGGCCGCGCACGGCACTGTACAGCGCCATTACTACAAGTACCTGAAGGGTGAGGAGACTTCAACCAACTCCGTAGCCACCATTTTTGCCTGGACCGGCGCACTCCGCAAGCGCGGTGAGCTGGACGATATTCCGGAGCTGATGCAGTTCTCCGACCGTCTGGAAAAGGCTGTCATTGCGACCATCGAGAGCGGAAAGATGACCAAAGACCTGGCGCTGATCACCTCCCTGCCGGATGTGACCGTGTTAAACAGCGAGGACTTTATAAAAGCAGTGCGGGCGACCTACGAAGCTCTTTGATGTGCGCAAACTCCTACAGCAAAAAAAATAATTTTCCAGTTGCGAAAATGTTTCGATAGGAGTATACTATGGTCAGTGAAAAATTCCTGGGGTGTTCGACACTCCTGCTGTGTTGAACCTGCATTTACTTTAAATGGGATTCCTATATTGCCCGGTTGATGTCAGGCCTCCGTTTGCAGTGGAAGGCAGATACCGGTGTTGCGGTCACCCACCTGGCATTGCCAGGAGTCAGATGGTGGGAACCGGCACTCTGGGGTTTTCATGGATCATAGAGCATGAATCATAAAGGATGAATTATGTGGTGCTGTTTTTTATAGACAGTACCTGATATGGGGATATAGCTCAGCTGGGAGAGCGCTTGAATGGCATTCAAGAGGCCAGCGGTTCGATTCCGCTTATCTCCATTCAAAAACCGCATAAATCAAGAGGTTTTTAAAGAAAAAAAGCGTCTCGCAGAGAGGCGCTTTTCTATATGGTTCACACTTGGTTAACGATTTTGTTTTTTGAAAAAGGAATCCGGCGCGCAGGACCGTTCAGCCCTCGACGGGCTATGTCCACAGTCTCTGATTGTGGATGCGGGAATCCTACAATCCTACGCTTCATATGGGATATTACCTGATCTTTGATTTTGGAACAGGGTCATCCCACGAAAGGAGTTTTTATGGAAATTTATCACGGAAGACCGACGGATGTGAGCGGACGGCAGAGAAGGGAGATTGCGACCTATGATTTGCTGGACGCGCTGCAGATTCCCTATGACCGGGCAGATCATGAGGCTGCGATGACGATCGACGACTGCAAGGGTGTCGATGAGCTGTTCGGGATAGAGATCTGCAAGAACCTGTTTTTGTGCAACCGCCAGAAGACAGCCTTTTATCTGCTGCTGATGCCGGGGAAAAAGAAGTTTGTGACGAGAGAACTCTCCAGGCAGATCGAATCGCCGCGCCTCTCCTTTGCGGAGGAATCTTATATGGTTGAATTCCTGGACATCCATCCGGGCTCAGTGAGCATCATGGGACTGATGAATGATAAAGATAACCGGGTGCAGCTGTTGATTGACCGGGATGTTACGAAGCCGGAGTATTTCGGCTGCCATCCCTGTGTCAACACCTCCAGCCTGCGGCTGCGCACCGCGGATGTGCTGGAAAAATTTTTGCCGGCTGTACATCATGCGGCAAGGATTGTAGATCTGTAGTTTTTCTTTGAATGCAAATGGTTATGATGGAATTGGGAGGCCTGAGCATATAAGCGGTGATCTTTTGGCATACTGGAGCTGCCGGATTTACGAAACAAACCGTATCGTAAATCGTATTAAAGGGAATGTTATGAAAATCGTTCAGTGCTGTCCGCATTACGGAGCTAAGTGACCAATACTAAAATAATATATGATCTCGTTTTGTTTTGCAATAGGAAATCGGATAGGAGGAAGCGATCTCACTCCTATCCGATTTCTGTCTGTCATTTTCACTCTTAAAGGAAGCTGGGAGCAGTCTTACGGTTTTACATTTTCTCTGGTTCCGGATATTCAACCCCGAAGGTCTCCACGGTCATGGAAGCGATACGCTGATCGGTAAGCGGACGGTCGCGGTAACCGGTCGGCGTCTCAGCGATTTTATTGACCACATCCATGCCTTCCGTCACCTTTCCGAAAGCGGCGTATGCGCCGTCCAGATGCGGGGCTGCTTTGTGCATGAGGAAGAACTGGCTGCCTGCGGAATTCGGATGCATCGCGCGCGCCATCGAAAGGACACCCGGTTCATGCTTCAGCGTGTTGACAACACCGTTTTGCGCGAATTCGCCCTTGATAGAGTAGCCGGGGCCGCCGGTACCTGTCCCCTGCGGGCATCCGCCCTGAATCATAAAACCGCTGATCACGCGGTGGAAGATCAGGCCGTCATAAAAGCCCTTTTTCACAAGACTGATAAAGTTGTTTACAGTGTTCGGCGCGACGTCCGGATAAAGCTCCGCCTTTATCACGTCTCCATTTTCCATGGTGATGGTAACGACTGGGTTCTGTGCCATAGTTTATGTTTCCTCCTAATTGATTTTTCAGCTTTTCTTTTCCCGGTATTATTTTATCATTTACCGCTTCCGCTATTTTAGCATTGTGCAGGGAGGATGACAAGAACAAAATTATTTGCTATACTGGGAACAATGGCATAAATGTTATGTATCACATTCACGTCACGCTGCGGGGGGCCAGACACAGAGACCAGCCGAAGCGGAACGTAGACCGGAGAAAATGAGTAATGCGTAAATTGTGCGGAGGAAAAAAATGTTGAAGGACCCGGATAACAGAATTCTGCGTAAGGTCTTTTTGGATTTGCAGCCGCAGTGGGAAGAAGAAGTTTTTCTTTTGAAGGAGGAACTGAAGAAAACTGGAGTGGGCTGCGAGCCTCTGACGCAGAAAATCTGGGAGAAGCGGGATGAGTGGCGCAAAGAGGCAGTGGTGCTGACAGATTCACCAGAACGATGCACAAAGTTTTCCCAGGCAGATGTCGTTTGTTTTGGGTGCAGTTATCCTATAGAATGGTTTGATGGCGCCGCCCTGGTGCTGGAGGGCTTTGAAGGGATTGACGCAAAATATCTGGAAGAGTGGATGCTGCGCGCACAGGGGCTGCCTGCCTTGATTGCCAGAACAGAGCGTCTGGGAATCCGGGAAATGGCGGAGCGGGATCTGCCGGAGATGATACGTATTGGGAATGAGAGCAGAGCCGTGGAAAATCTGTCTGTGAATGCGGATATGTTTTCGGAGGAACGGCTTTCTTCCTATATAAAAACAGCTTACCGTTTGCAGGGATATGGTCTGTGGAGTGTGCTGCATGAAGGAAAACTGATCGGCTGCTGCGGGTTCGCTCCGTGGAATGCCGCAACGATTGCTCAGGCAGATTTTGCGGAAAGCGTGCAGCTGGCAGCCGCTAAAGAAGGCTCTGTGGGAAGCGTGCAGCTGGCAGCCGCTAAGGAAGGCTCTGTGGGGAGCGTGCAGCTGACAGCTGCTAAGGCAGACTCTGCGGATAGCGCGCAGCCGACATCTGCAGCTGCATATATGACATTTCGGTTGGATTTGCCCGTGCCTAAATCGGAAGAAAGCCAGATAATAACGCGGCCAGGAAAATCTGCTCTGGAGCTTCAGTATATGCTGGATCGCGCGTATCAGAGACAGGGATTTGGCACAGAAATGTGCCAGGCTGTATTGGAATACGCTTATGAACGGCTGGACGCGGATGAAATTTATCTGCGGATACGTCCGGATAATCAGGCTTCGGGAGCATTGGCAAAAAAATTACATTTTATCGAGCAGCAGGATATCGGATAAGACGGGTGATGCCATAAAACGGAGACTGTTTTTGAAATAAGATTAGCTTTGGAAATCAGGCGAAATCAGGCTGAGGATGAAAAACAGAAAATCATGTTGACTTTTTAAATGAATGGGCTTATTATATCAGCAGCTAAGGAATGCGATGATTCCATGTGGCACAAAAAGCGAACCCCTCAGAGGAGTGCTGGTCCTCTGAGGGGTTCTTGCTCGTTACGGTGAGCTAATCCGTTTAGGCTGTTGCTGTCTACTTGTTTCTGCCCAGCCATTTGTTTATGCAGTTGCCAATGATGTAGCTTATGTAATTGCCAACTACACTCGCTCCGACAGAAACAAGGAATGCGATGATAAAACCTTTCACGTGGCATCACCTCCTTCCTGCTGGAATGAGTCGACAGCAATAAGATCATATCACATAAATTCCATTGCGTCTACAAGACATTTAATTTTATTATGTTAAGAACAAATGAAAGAGAAATTAGCACAGCGGAAACAATATTTCACCTTGCATTTTACCCTGTGAGTTGTTATAATCGGCTGAGTATAGAAAGACTGTCAACCATGTCACGGCTGTACGTTTACAACATGACTTAAGACGAGGATAAAACATGGGAATTATCAAAGCTGCAAAGCTTGCTTTTGATTATTTAAAATATGATGAAAATGGCAATGTGGAGTCGAAGCAGAGGGCGGTCGACGGCGTGGACCTGGACGTGGAGGCCGGAGATTTTATCGCGATCTTAGGGCATAATGGCTCTGGAAAATCCACGCTGGCAAAGCATATCAACGCGATTTTGCTGCCGAGTGAGGGCTCTCTCTGGGTGGACGGCAAGGACACGCAGGACGAGTCGAAGCTCTGGGAGATCCGCCAGAGTGCGGGCATGGTTTTTCAGAACCCGGACAACCAGATCATCGGCACGATTGTGGATGAGGATGTCGGCTTTGGCCCGGAGAATATGGGTGTGCCGCAGGAGGAAATCTGGCAGCGTGTGGAGGACAGTCTCCGCGCGGTCGGCATGTGGGAATACCGTTCCCACTCGCCGAATAAGCTTTCCGGCGGACAGAAGCAGCGTGTGGCGATTGCGGGCGTCGTGGCGATGAAGCCAAAGTGCATAGTCCTGGATGAGCCGACCGCGATGCTGGATCCAAATGGTCGCAGGGAGGTCATCCGGACCGTCCATGAGCTGAATCAGAAGGAACACGTGACGGTGATCCTGATCACGCACTATATGGAAGAAGTGATTGATGCCGACCGGGTGATTGTCATGGACGCCGGGAAGGTTGTCATGCAGGGGACGCCGCATGAGGTCTTCGGGCGCGTGGAGGAGCTGAAATCTTACCGGCTGGATGTGCCGCAGGCGACACTTGTGACGCATGATCTGCGGAAAATGGGCTTTGATCTGCGGCCGGATATTCTGTCAAACGAGGAGCTGGTGGAAGCTCTGCAGGAATACCGGGCGGCACATAAACAGAAGATACCGGATTGAGTATGTCTGTCTACAGCTTATGGAAAGCTGGGCATATATTGTGCTCGGACATGCCTGGCGCAGGCATTTTTGCGGGGTACTCCATCATAGAGAATGGCAGTGACTACCGGTGAGAAAGAAATAAAGGGAGGGACGCGCGTGTCCATCAGGATCGAGCATTTGAATTATACCTACAGCAACGGCACGGTGTTTGAGCAGCATGCCCTGAAGGATATCAACCTGGAACTGCCGGATGGGCAGTTTATCGGGATTATCGGGCATACCGGCTCCGGAAAGTCGACGCTGATCCAGCATTTAAATGGTCTGCTGAAAGCGACTTCAGGGACGATTTATTATAATGGAGAAAATATTTACGCGGAAGGCTACTCTATGAAGCAGCTCCGCGGCAAAGTGGGACTGGTGTTTCAGTATCCGGAATACCAGCTTTTTGAGACTGATGTGTTTACGGATGTCTGCTTTGGTCCGAAAAATCTGGGGCTTGATCAGGCGGAAATTGAGCGCCGCGCGGCGGATGCCCTGAAAATGGTCGGTCTGGGGGAGGAGTATTACAAGGCGTCTCCCTTTGACCTTTCCGGCGGACAGAAAAGGCGAGCGGCGATTGCCGGGATTCTGGCGATGGAGCCGGAGGTTCTGGTGCTGGATGAGCCGACCGCGGGACTGGACCCGCGCGGACGGGACGAGATCCTTGATCAGGTGGCACGCCTGCACCGGGAGCGGAAGATCACGGTGGTGCTGGTGTCGCACAGTATGGAGGATGTCGCCCGCTATGTAGAGCGCATCATTGTGATGAATAAGGGAGAGGTGCTTTACGACGACGAGCCGCGGAAGGTCTTTCGCCATTATCAGGAGCTCGAAGCCGTAGGACTGGCCGCCCCGCAGGAGATTTACCTCATGCATGAGCTCTCTGCCCTGGGCTGGGATGTCGATACCGATGCCGCCACCGCCGCAGAGGCAGCGGAAAGCATTGCGAAGTGTCTGCGCTAAAATATATATGGAAAGAAGAAAACCATGTTAAGAGAGATTACATTAGGCCAATATTATCCGACGGATTCCGTCATTCATAAACTGGACCCAAGAGTAAAACTCGCAGGAACACTGGTGTTTATCATCTCGCTGTTTGCGTTCGGGAAAATCGAGTCATACCTGGTAGCAACGATTTTTCTGGCTGCCGTGATAAAAACATCAAAGGTCCCGTTTAAATTTATGATCAAGGGCTTAAGAGCCATCATCATGCTGCTGATGATTACCGTTATTTTCAATCTGTTTCTGGTATCAGGGACGGTTGTAGTAAAATTCTGGATTTTTCAGATCACGGTGGAAGGCATTAAGACGGCGGTTTCCATGGCCGTGCGGCTGATTTATCTGATCATTGGCTCCTCTGTGATGACCCTGACGACCACGCCGAATGACCTGACTGACGGCCTGGAAAAAGCACTGTCGCCTTTAAAGAAGCTGCATATGCCGATCCATGAGATTTCAATGATGATGTCCATCGCGCTGCGTTTCATCCCGATCCTGCTCGAGGAGACGGACAAAATCATGAAGGCACAGCAGGCCCGCGGCGCAGATTTTGAGTCGGGCAATCTGATTCAGAAGGCGAAAAATATGATCCCGCTGCTGGTGCCGCTGTTTATTTCCGCGTTTCGCCGCGCCAATGATCTGGCTATGGCCATGGAGGCGAGAGGCTACCACGGCGGCGAGGGCAGGACAAAAATGCGCCCGCTCGTATACAAGAGCCGGGACCGCTTTGCCTACCTGATTCTGCTGGCGTATTTTCTGGTGATGCTCCTGGTAAGTCGGCTGAATGTAGTGGAGACACTGTTGTTTTCAGCGCTGGGATGGTGAGAAAATCTGGCTGCCGAAAGGATTGCAAGGATATACCAATAACATTAGGCTGCATGCCGGAAAGGTTTTTGGGGCATACGGAGCGTGAAAAGGGTAAAATTAATCGTCGCTTATGACGGCACGAATTACTGCGGCTGGCAGGTGCAGCCAAACGGCGTCTCAGTTTCGAGCATGCTGAACCAGCATCTTAGCGAGCTGCTTGGCGAGAAAATATATGTGCTGGGCGCGAGCCGGACGGACGCCGGTGTGCACGCGAGAGGAAATGTGGCCGTGTTTGACACCTCCGCCCGCATGCCAGCGGAGCGTATTTCCTACGCGCTGAACACGCGCCTTCCCGCGGATATCCGCATTCAGGATTCCTGTGAAGTCGCGCCGGATTTTCATCCTCGTTTCCGAAAGACCCGGAAGACCTACGAATACAAAATCTGCTACCGACGTTTTCCCGATCCGATCAATCGATTGTATTCTCTTTTTTACCACTGGGATCTCGACGTGGAGAAAATGCGGCAGGCCGCATCTTACCTGGTGGGGACGCACGATTTCACCAGTTTCTGCACCAATAAGCCGGAGATCAAAAACCGGGTGCGGACGATCTACAGTCTGGATGTGCTTTTCGAGCCGGATCCGACCGCATTTCCGGTGGAAACGCCGCGTGACTGCTGTGCCGTGAAAACCGGCGGCATGATTACCGTGCGCATCTGCGGAAATGGATTTCTCTATAATATGGTGCGCATTATCGTGGGGACGCTCCTTGAAGTCGGCGGAGGAAGGCTGGCGCCGGATGAGATTCCGAAGATTCTGGAGGCAAAGGACCGCAGCCTCGCCGGGGATACCGCGCAGGCACACGGGCTGACATTGATGAATATTGAGTATGAGGAGGAAAACTAAGATGAGCGATGTATATGCAGCCAGCGACAGACGCTATGACCGGATGGCATACAACCGGGTGGGAAAGAGCGGCCTGAAATTTCCGGCTGTATCTTTGGGCTTCTGGCACAATTTCGGAAGCAAGGATAATTATGACACGATGAAGGCCATGTGCCGCACGGCGTTTGACCTTGGGATTACACAGTTTGACCTGGCGAACAATTATGGCCCGGTGGCGGGGAGCGCGGAGGAGCATCTGGGGAAAATTCTGAAAGAAGATTTTCTGCCGTACCGCGATGAGCTGGTGATCACGACGAAGGCCGGTTATGGAATGTGGCCGGGACCCTACGGTGACTGGGGAAGCAAAAAATATCTGACCGCCAGCGTGGACCAGAGCCTTAAGAGAATGGGACTGGAGTATGTAGACATTTTTTATCACCACCGGATGGACCCGGAGACGCCGCTCGAAGAGACCATGGAGGCTCTTGCGTCCATCGTCAGGAGCGGAAAAGCGCTTTACGCCGGGATTTCCAATTATGACGAAGCAAATACGAGGAAAGCGATGGCGATCATGAAGGAGCTGCACTGCCCTCTGATTGTCAACCAGAGACGCTATTCGATCTTTGACCGTTCGATCGAGGACGACGGCGTGAAGGAATGCTGCCGGGAAATTGGTTCTGAAGGGCATTCCCTCAGACAGCCGGATTGGCCGCGATCCGCGCTTTTTGAAGGCGGACGATCTGACCCCGGAACGTTTAGGACAGATACAGGCCCTCAATGATCTGGCTCTTAAGCGGGGGCAGACGCTGGCGCAGATGGCACTTTCCTGGATTTTAAAGGATGACGGCGTCGCGTCTGTTCTGATCGGCGCGTCGCGTCCGGAGCAGATCGCGGAGAACATTTCCGCGGCGGAGCATCGGGACTTTACGGCGGAAGAGCTGCGCACGATCGACCAGATCTGCGGCAGGTGATACCTCACAACGAGTACAAAGGGTAAGACGTGATTTTTTATGGCAATAATGACAAAAGAACTGATCATTCAGACCGTTTTTGAACTGCTGAATGAGCGGCCGTTTACCAAAATTACGGTGAAGGATATCATGGAACGGTGCGGGATTAACCGCAATACCTTTTATTACCACTTCCGGGATATCACGGATGTCATGGAATATGCGTTTAAACGGGAAATGGACCGGATCATGAAGGGAGCTATGGAAGTGCCACCTCGCTCCTGCGACGCCCAAAGCGTTCCGGAAGAGCATTCTGCCCTGCCGGAGACAGCAGAGAATATGGTGAAGGGTCTGACACAGATTGTGGACATGCTCCAGGAAAATAAACGGGCAATTCTCCATATTTACCGCTCTCTGGACCGGGCGGTTCTGCAGCATCAGCTGGAACAGCTGTGTGACTATATGGTTTCTAATTATGTGCTGCCTGTGGACCAGATGTCCGAGATGCAAAAATTATCTGAGGAAGATCTGCGCCTGATCCGGAATCTGCAGAAATGCACTCTGGAGGGTGTGCTTCTGGACTGGCTGGAGCATGGAATGAGAGAAGATCTGGCGGAAGGAATGAGGCGGTCTCTGGAGCTGCTGCGCCAGGCTTCGGACGAGCGGCGGCCAGGTTGATACAGCGGAGAAAACAACCGTCAGGTAACGAAAAATATATCATCGAATTACACAAATAATTTCTTTTAGATAAGGAATTAGACAAATCAGGAACAATGTCTGAATTTTAGACATTGTTCTTTTTTTGTCTGTTTTATTTTTTCTGCCAGTTCGGTAAAATTCTTCCGAAAGGAGGGGACGGCATGGATTCACTTAGGACTCTGAAAATAGCGCGGAACGGCTATGTGACCATCGCGGTGATCATATGCATACTTGGAATTTGTCTTCTTGCCAATCCAAACTGCCCGGCAGATATTCTGATCTGGTTTCTTGGAACGATTTTTATCGCCGATGGAATCATTAAAATGATCGGCTATTTTTCGAAAGATTTTTATTGTCTGGCATTTCAATATGATTTTGCCTTCGGGATTTTGCTGATTGCCCTGGGATTAATGATCCTGATCCGCGGGGAAGCTTATGAACGGCTGCTGTATGCGGTGCTGGGACTGGTGATTCTGACGGACGCGCTGTTTCGAATCCAAATGTCAATAGACGCCAGAAAATTCGGACTTGCCCTTTGGTGGAGAATTCTGCTCATTGCCATTCTGGCAGGGATTTTTGGCATGATTCTGGTGATTGATCCGTTTGAGGAAACAAAAAATATGATGACACTGGCCGGTGCGGCAGTATTGCTGGAGGGATTGCTGACCCTGTGTGTCGCTGTCTACACGGTTAAAATACTGGACCGGTTTGCAGACGTACCGAATGGTTCAAAGTGAAAATCAGTGGAAGCCAATGCTGGCAGATGAAAAAACTGGCTGCATTCATATGCCGGAGAGCTTATTCATACATTTATCTGAAAACATTCCTGTCCGTGTACGCTGCAGCTGTTTCAAACGGGCTGTGCTGATCTGACAGCGCAGCGCATACTGCGGCTATTCCGGCGGTGCAGTGTGTGACGCAGTTGCTTCGAATGTTCAGCATGTTTTACAGACATTCGGATTGCGCCGCTGAAGGTGCTCTGACAGGGAACACGAAAGACATAAAAGGAGAGGGAAATCATGAAACTTGCAGACAAAGCGAAATTGTCAGCTACAGAAATTGTAGCGACGAAAGCACTGAATTATCTGGAAAAGGATCCGGAGACGAACATCCCGAAGCTCATGGAGCTGGTGGATAAGTACATGCCGAAGGAGTATTACACGGCGCAGAGGAATGCGATCCGCAAAGCAATTGCGGATAAGGACAATAACTGGTATAAACTGATCCTGCGCATGTACGAGCTGGATCCCGGCGTACGTCAGACCTTCTTTAAAAATTTTATCATCAACGCCAGCCTGAAGGGAACTGCGATCCAGAAGGATTACGCGAAAGAACACAATTGCAATGTACCATGGGCGATTCTTCTTGATCCGACGAGTGCCTGCAACCTGAAATGCACCGGCTGCTGGGCGGCGGAATACGGTCACCAGCTGAACCTGACGCTGGAGGAGATCGACTCCATCATCCGCCAGGGCAAGGAGCTGGGCGTCTATATGTACATCTATACCGGCGGCGAGCCTACCGTGCGGAAAAAAGACCTGATTAAGCTGTGCGAAATGCATCCGGACTGCGAGTTTCTGGCATTTACCAACGGAACCCTTTTCGATGAGGCATTCTGTGATGAGATTCTGCGGGTGAAAAACTTCATTCCGGCCTTCAGCGTGGAAGGTTCAGAAGCGGCCAACGACGGCAGGCGCGGCGACGGCATTTACCAGAAGGTCATGCACGCCATGAAGCTGTTGAAGGACCGCGGACTTCCGTTTGGCGTATCCACCTGCTACACCTCCGCGAATGTGGACAGCATCTGCAGCGAGGAATACTTTGACCACCTGATCGAGTGCGGTGCGTTCTTTACCTGGTTCTTCCATTACATGCCGGTCGGGAACGACGCGTCGCCGGATCTGCTGCCGACACCGGAACAGCGCAAAAAGGTATACGAAAAGATCCGCGAATACCGCGGGACGAAGTCCATGTTTACCCTGGATTTCCAGAATGACGCAGAGTATGTGCATGGCTGTATTGCCGGAGGCCGGCTGTACATGCACATCAACGCGAAGGGCGATGTGGAGCCATGCGTGTTTATCCACTATTCCAACTGCAATATTAAAAATACCTCGCTCAAGGACGCCCTGAAGAGCCCGCTATTCCAGGCTTACCACGACAACCAGCCGTTTAATGAAAACATGCTGCGTCCCTGCCCGATGCTGGAAAATCCGGAGCGTCTGCGCGCCATGGTGAAAAAGACCGGGGCAGTCAATACCGACTATCAGAGCCCGGAAAGTGTGGACGATCTGTGCGACAAGACCACGCCGTACGCCGAAAACTGGACGCCGACCGCGGATGAGCTCTGGGCGGCCAATCCCAAGAGCGCGAAGACGGGCCAGGCGGGCTGATGCCTGCTAAACCCACGTCATAAGGGATTCTCCGACTTCGTCGACAATCCTTATGACATTAGACGCTGCCGATGCAGCGGACAGGGTGAGAAGGTCTCCCTGATCCGATTACTGTGCTGATGAATCGGAATCCTTTGCCACACGGAATACACTGTGGCAGGGGATTCTTTTTTTATGCGCACAGCTGCGAAAGGAAATTAGTGGCTTTGCCCACGTCATAAGGAATCCTCTGACTACGTCAGCAATCCTTATGACATAACTCGCGACCGGCGCGGCGGGTAGGAGGCGAAAAGGCCGCCTCTTGCTCGATCAGAGCCGGGCAATGGATTTCCGAATTTTTAAGATTTCCGCAGATTGACAAGTAATGAATAAATTGATACTCTTGTAGCGATGTGACGGTTTATGTTCGTACTGTGTGCCTGCTGCGGGGCATAAATGAAAATGGCAGGTTGTGAGCGAGTGGAAGGAACGGACAGAAAAGGAAGTTTTTATGGTATATAACGGACATGAACTGCTTTGGCTGTAAATTTGGAGGATATAGATGGAACCACTGGTAAGTATTATTGTCCCTGTATACAATGCAAGGGACTACATCGAACGCTGCGTGGACAGCATTCTGAATCAGGAATATCAGAATCTGGAGATTTTGCTGATTGATGACGGGAGCGTGGATGGCACGGACGTGCTGCTGGATGCGTATGCTGCCCGCGATCAGAGGGTTCGTGTGATACATCAGGAAAATGCGGGCGTTTCCGCCAGCCGGAACCGGGCTCTGGATCTGGCGCAGGGGGAATATGTGCAGTTCGCAGACAGCGACGACTGGCTGACACCCGACTCAACAAAGCTGCTGACACGCCCGGCGATGGAAAAAGGCTGCGATCTGGTAATTGGGGATTTTTACCGCGTGACAGGAAAACGACTTTCCCAGAAGGGCGATATTGACACGGATCATGTCATGGACCGCCGGGAATTTGCTTCCTATATGATTGAAAATCCGGCGGATTATTACTACGGAGTTCTCTGGAATAAGTTGTTTCGCCGTTCGATCATTGAAGAACATCAGATCCGCATGGACGAGGAGCTCAGTTGGTGCGAGGATTTTCTGTTTAATCTGGAATACATCCGCTATGCCGAATCCATTTACGCAATTCAGGTGCCGGTCTATTATTATATGAAGCGCAAGGACAGTCTTGTCTCTCAGGGGATTAGCATCAGCAATACGGTCAAAATGAAGAGCAGCGCTAAAGAATAAAAACTTTTCGCGATAAAAATGCTTGTATTTTCCCACA
>JAJBVE010000154.1 GCA_020859995.1 Clostridiales bacterium | reverse complement strand
TGCTGTGTTGGCCTCTGTACCGGTTTCTGCAGCGCTTGCTGTATTGGCCTCTGTATCGGTTTCTACTGCGGTTGCTGTGTTGGCCTCTGTATTGGTTTCTGCTGCGGCTGCTGTATTGGCCTCTGTATCGGTTTCTGTACTGGTTGCTGTGTTGGTCCCTGTATCGGTTTCTGCAACGCTTGCTGTATTGGCCTCTGTACCAGTTTCTGCTGCGGTTGCTGTGTTGGTCTCCGTACCAGTTTTCCCGGTTTCCTCTGCGGCTCCTGTACCACCCGAGGTTGCTGCTGTCTCCGCCGGATCTTCATTAACCACTGTCTCGCCTGCGGACTCTGTGCTGGTCACAGTCTCTGTTTCTCCTGTATTTTCCGAAACAGTCTCTGTTCCGGTATTTTCTGTGCCTTCGCTGCCATCTGATTCAGAGCCGGACGCTTTTGCTGTCTGCTCTGTTGTCTGCTCTGCCGTTTTTTCTGTTTCCGGATCTTCCGATACTGCTGCGGTTTCAGATTCAGCAGCGCTCGCGGTCCATTCTCTTCCGGTTTGAACCGCTGAAGAGGGAAGCAGTGAAAAACACAGAGCGATTGCCAATACAACCGACAAAATTTTTTTCTTCATGATTCCCTCCCGCCTCCTTTCTTTGGAATGCGCACGCGATCTGCGTAATGAACACCCCATCTACTAAAGCCAATGGGATTACGGTCGACACCTTTCAATTACGTGAAATGCTTTCTATCAATCTATTTCTTTTTCCTTTTTTTCCTTTTCATCAGAATCACCACTAGATACACGGCGAAAATAACCGGCAGCAGAATCCGGATTCCTTTTTCAATCACAATCCACGTCGCGTCTGAGCGATCGATATCGCCCGTATCCGCGGTGCTTGCGCTGGCCGCGTTGGTGCTCATGTCCGTGCCAGCCGAATCTGTATCTGTCAGATCGGTGTCAGCCGCATCCATGTCAGCCGAATCCGTATCTGTCGAATTCGTATCAGCCAAATCTGCGTCTGTCAAATCTGTGCCCGTCGAATCTATGTTCATCGAATTTATGTCCGTCGAATCTGTGTCCACCAATTCCGTTTCTGTCGAATCTGTGTCGTCCGCCTCGGTTCCCGTGGTTTCTCCGGTCCGCTCACAGTATACGACATAGCGGTATTTCCCGTGAGACATATACGGATGACAGGTCAGAAGCGTCACCATGTCTTTCCCGGGGACGATCAGAATGGATTCCACGTCATCCGGATCAATGACTGCAATCTCCGTCACTTTATAAGTAAGAGTTTCCCATGGATTTGTGATATAGACCAGATCTCCGATTTCCAGTTTTTCGATCTCTCTGAAATAAGGCATTCCGCTGTAGCCGCGGTGCCCGGCGATTACACAGTTTGTGCTCTCCCCGCCGATCGGCATACTGGTCTCAGACAACACAGCCGCGCCCTTTGCCATATGCTCCGTAGTCGCTCCAATATACAGGGGCAGCGTCACATCCATGGCCGGAATCTCAATGTATCCCACCGCGCAGTCTTCATCCGAAAGCGCGCTCAGATCAATGGGCTCCTGTTCATAGCTCCAGGCATCGACCAGCGACTGTCCGTTATCTATCAGTCCCTGATTGTAGGAGAGCATTTGCTGATAAAGCTCCTCAAAAGCACGCGCCGTCTGTGTGCTCTCCGTTTCCTGCTCCTGAACCTCTGTCCCTGTGCTCCCAGCTTCCTGCTCCGAGTCCTCTTCCGTCGGCTCTCCGTCCGTATTATAGGTTTGCTCAAACTGCGCGATCAACTCTCTGGTGCGGGCATTCATCTGCCATTCGCGCAGATTCGGATACAGATAAATGCCAATCCCGGCTGCCACAATCGCGGCGCCCAGCACAGTTCGTATTCTTCTTCCCGCCATGTCAGCGTCCTCCGCCTGATCTTCTGCGGCGCAAAAGGAACAGCACCAGTATCCCCACAGCAATCAGAGCCAACGCCGCGTATAAGGATTTGCGATACTGCAGCATCCACTCGCTCTGCGTCGTTTTCTCTGTCGCGGACGCGGCCGCCTCCTTTTCGATCTCTTCGGTGTATTCCGTGCGTTTCCCGCGGACAAGGAGACGATGCGTATTTATGCCGTACGGCGTGCAGGTCAGTAAAGTGCAGTAGTCCATGCCGCTTTCGATTTGCAGGGCCGAAGTGTCGCTCGGCTCTACCACCAGAATCTGATCGACCTCATAAGCGATTTTTTCGCCCAAAACCGTCAGAAAAAATACGTCGCCCTCCTCGAGAAGGGTCAGATCCGTAAACAGCTTCGCGCTGCTCAGACCAGTATGGCCGGTCAGCACCGTATGCGTCCCCTCCCCGCCTATCGGAAGCGAAGAGCCCTCCAGATGTCCGACTCCGGACTCGAGAACCTCCTCCTCTGTCCCATGATAAATCGGAAGATAAACATTGATGCAGGGAATGCTGATGTATCCCATGATGCCCGTTCCATCCAGATTGAGGAGGGCATAATAGTCCTCCTCATCATAGCCGATCACGCTTTCCGTAAACGGATCGTGGAGCTCAACGTTTCCGTTCAAAAGGGACTCATTGTACTGCCTCGCCGCGTCAAGCATCTCTTCAAGCTCCTCGTCCTGCGCATCATCCACCGCTGACTCATAAGCAGTGATGATGCTGTCCTGCCTGTTCTCAAACAGGTAATCCGCCAAAAACGGATAGGCCATCAGGCTCACTCCAAAAAGAATAAATGCCGCGGACGCAATGACTTTTAATATTTTATTTCGCATAGATCCGGTTTAAATTCTTTCCGTCTTTAAGTTCTTTCTGATTTGAAATTCTGCCTTACTTTTCTTCCTTTTTCTTACCCTTTGTAATCACAGCCAGTCCGGCAATGACAGCCAACGCTCCGGCAAGCGTGAAGAGGATGGTGCCAAGCCCGCCGGTCCTCGGCAGGGTAAAGCTCTTGGTATTAGAAATCGTCAGAGGTACGATGGCATTGTTTGACGATCCAGAAACCGTCATCCTAACACTGGAATTATCAACTGTCGCGGAGGCTTCTGTTGTTGACACACTGACAGAAGTGCCCCCTGTAATCGACGCCTGGGTCGAATTAATCTCAATCGTGACAGGAGCTTGCAGCAGGGAGTATCCGCTCGCAGTCGCTGTCTCTGTCAATGTGTATGTATCCGCCTCCAGGCCATAGATGGTCAGCTTTCCGGTGCTGCTGTCCGGAGTAAATTTGGTGGCATCATCTTTAATCGTGGTGGTCCCTGTCACATAGTACACGCCATTGCTGACCGACGCAATCACATAGTATTCATCTGACGAATTATAAAGGACAAACTTGACGTCCGATAATCCACTCATAGAATTATCCGCAAATTTCTTGGTGAGCTCGATTCCGTAGGTATATACGATACTTCCGGCCATAAGAGTACCACTAGAAGCAGTATTCGTACGCTGGTAAGTCAACGTCACCTTATTTGGCATACCATCATCGCCAAGGGTAACCGTACTGTTCGTGTTCACCGTGACCGTATAAGTGATCACCAGATAGCCCCCAGAATAATCCGGATTGATCACCGCAAGGCCATCAGAACTAATGGTAATGGTCATCGTACCACCCGCGCCCTGAGAACTATATTGCTGCGTAAAATAAGCAGTAGTATTATCCCAGGTAGCGTCAGCATTCGCAATCGCTGTACCGTTCTTTATCGCTTCTGCTGTCGCAGTGTTTGAAGCTTTATAAAGCTCAATTGTCGCATATTTATCATAAGTCAGTCCGCTATCCAATGTATCCACGAAAGTGTATGTCGTAAGATAGGACGCAGTCGATGTAATCTCAGGCAGCTTCGATACGATACGGTAGGTAACAATATCACCTTCCGAAGCTGTCGCATAGGATTGATAAGTTGTAATATCATCCGACTTCACCCATTTATCAAGCGTAGGATCATTCGTCTGGTTCTTCGGATATACATAGACATTATATATCCAGTCGGTACCATCCGAATTTGTCATCGGCAGAGACACGAAAAAAGGATCGGTCGTGGTAGTTACATTCTCCGGTACGGAAGTCTCCACCACCAGGTAAAGGCCCTGTTCTGAACTATTTAGGGTAACGGAAGTTTTACCATTGGCATCTGTCTCTGTCATAGCCTTGCCACCGTTAGTTTTAATATAATTTTCCAAAGCGTTCTTGGTTGTGGTACTAAAACTACCTGAAAGAGCAGTGGAAAGGGCCGAGTTGATTTCATCCGAAGTGTAATAACCAGCTCCTCCGCTCAGGTCAAGAATCGTCGCCAGGTCAGAATCAATATAATATTTCAGATAAATCGTCCCATTAGTAGATTCGGTTACGATATTAGAAACCTTCAGATACATAAATACTACGCCCTGCAGTTCATAGCCTGAAAGTTCACTCTCTGCAGTAGCATTTTCCTCTCCGTTTGCCGTATAGGAACTCGTATTCACGCCTGCCGCTGTCGCCGCAGTCTCATCATACTTGTAAATGGTCAGAGAAACCGTCTTACTCGTGTCAATTGTGCTATCATCTGCCGCAGCCGGGAATGCTGCCATCAGAAGCAGGATCGCCGCTATTGATAATGCGAATGCCTTTTTTAATAATCTGTTCATGTGCGTTGTCTCAGAGGTAGTACACGGTTATTTATTAGACGGATCCGCTTCCTCCACCTTCTGATTTCCTTTCTTCTTATTTTTGTTTTCTCCGTCTACAAATCGGCGCCGGGCGAACATCCTGCGGAAGTTCTCTTGACGCCGTTCAAATCAATACGCGGAATCTGGTTAATTCTTATCGTTTTTCAGACAGGCGTGAAAACATCCAGCCATCGTAAAGCCCTACGATATCCGCCCGCTTCCTTCGGGAAAAATCCAGCCGCGCCCCATTATCCATCAGACAATAATCCGCGCTCATCTGCCTGATGTGCTCCATATTGGCAATCGTCCCCCTGTTTAATTTCAGGAAGTTACTGTCTAGCTTCTCCTCCAGCTCTTCAAGGGATACCCAGACCCGGTAGATCTGATTGTTCACCATGCAGATCTCCTTAGCATGGCCCGCGCTGAGAATATAAATGATTTCATCCTGGAATACCGTGATACTGTCCCGGCCAATGTTCAGATACAGAAATGAGCGCTGTTTCGAGCGAAGACTTTTTAAGCGCAAAAAAGACTCCCCCAGTCCTTCCTTCGTTACCGGCTTCACCAGATAATGAAGAGCGTTCAGAGAATAGGCATCCACAGCGAAATCCAGGCTGTTTGTGATAAACACGATGCCTGTCTGCGGAGATATTTTCCGTATCTCGCCAGCGATGTCGATGCCGTTCTCTCCTGGAAGATAGATATCCAGAAATACAATGTCAAATGTGGGCCGCGCCCGCATTTCTTTCAGTAAACTTGATCCGTCAGAAAAACACTCAGCGTGTTTGGTCGGATCCCATTCAGTAAGTGCGTTGAGAAAAAGGGTCTGTGACTGTTTATTATCGTCGCAAATTGCAATGCGCATGCTGCTCCGCCCCCCCCCGCCATAAAATCTTATGGTCATTTTAACACTAACCTTCTATATGTTGCAAACCATTCGTGCAATCATTTGGGGCAATTCGTGCTATCTATTTTGAAATATTTGTGAATAATTTACAATTTTGGTTATTGTGTTTTATGCCTTCGTCTCTCAAGCTAAACAATTTTGGGAATGCGGATAAAATGATGGGATGTGTACAAAAAGAAGAGACAGGCTGAGCATGTCCAGTGCAGGTTTCTCACCCGAAATGCATATGCCATGCCCCTGTGCAAACCTCGCAGGCTTCCGCGATTTTAAATGAGGACTGCGACCTGCCTCCGAAGCGCAGCGAGGCGGCATTTCCACAGCAGTCCTCCTCGATCAGGAACGCAAACTTATTGTTAAGATTCTAATTCCCTGCCGTTGTAACAAAAGGAAATTTATCTGTCAGGTTTTTATCCATTTCCATCATACTTAAAAGTCTGCTTGCGGCACCGGAAGGATGATTCGTCCCAGCTTCCCATGCCTCCACAGTCTTTTCTGAAATGCCCAGATAACTGGCAAATGTTTTTTGAGACATACCTGTTGAATTCCGGATTTTTTTCACTTCTTCTGCCTTATATTCTTTGACAGGAATAACCGTGACTACCCTTCTCGGCAATTTTTTCTCTTTGCCTCTGGTATCCTCTAATACTTCATTCAGACCAGTCATTATGCTTTCATATGCTCTGCTCATATTATTGCCCCCTATAAACTTGCTTTAATAGCCTCAATTACTTTTTTGATTTCATTTCTCTCTGCATTAGACAAATTGTCCTTTTCATTTTTAGGATATACAGTAATGAGATATATAACCTCTTCTATCACAAAATCCACATAGCAAATTCTAACCCCTCCGCTTTTTCCCTCATGGGCAAATGCAAATCTCATTTTACGCAATCCCCCTGTTCCTTTCATAACAGGAAATTTATCTGGGTTATGTAAAAGTGTCAGTTCAAGCCGTCTCAAATCATCATCTCCCAAACCTAATCCATCCCATTTTTTCGAAAATTCTTTTGTCTGTATAAATGTACGAGTCATACTTATCTTTCCTTTTTCATACAAATATTACCCTATTTAATAGGGTTATGTCAAGCAGCCATTACGAGAAATTCCTTCCCCTATAAATCCATCTCTCCTATTACTTTTCTCGTGAACTGTACGCTCAGCTTTAAAAATCACCCCTACGCGTCATTCACTTTCAATTGGTAGTATATTCTATAATTTAACTGATCTATTTCCATCATTCCTCCGGCCTGAAACAGTTTTTCTAATCGTTCCTGAAATTCCAGTTCTTTTTCCTTTGGTATATGTGCTCCTTTGACGTAAAAAGAATTTACAAACGTTCCCATATATGGTCTCCTTCCTGTTAGCTGCCTTTTTTCAGCGCACTTTTGATGCTGTAAATTTTACCTGTGCGCTTCTTTCGCTTTACTTCCAATATATATTATTTGTATTAATTATATCTTTTTAGAATACTTTGTCAATGTATTTTTACATAAGCATTCTTCAACAGCAAAGGGGATTGAGGATGGTATGGGATGTGTACAAAAGAGCTTCCCTCTCATCTCGAAAGGAAGCTCTTTAAACATCAAGTTTCTTATTGTATTTAGTGCATATTACTTTTACGGGATCTCTGTTCGCGATATTTCAGTTTACGCCTTCACATATCTCTGGTTTTTGCTGGTTGGCTTATCTGGCATTGTTCTTTCTATTCTCCCTGCCTCCAGAAGTGGCATAAGATAATTTCTTCTAAATTAACCCTATCTTTCAAACTCAAAAACTGCATCATTTCCTTTTGGCTTCGCGGCTGATTACAAAAAATGACAAGTTTATCTCTTCTATCCTGTATACTTTGCTTGCTTTCTTCATTGATTCCTTGTTGATTATCTTGGTGGGTATCTTGATGGGTATCTTGATGGGTATCCACCATGTTTCTCTGGTTCTCCACCCATTTATGGTTCTTCAGTGTCGCAAAAACCATAAACTCTACCGTCTTGTACTCTGGTTCAGGCAGTCCTGCTTCGCCATCGTGAATACGCTACCAGGGTCATCCAAAAGCCTGATAACATAAGCACAAACCAGAACACGACCGCCGTATTGTCACCCGTCTGAGGCGAGTCGGAATCTGATGCCGTGGATTGTTCCGGCGATTCTTCCGGCGATTTTACCGGCGATTTTTCTGAGGATTCTGTTTCCTGGTTTTCCCCTGAGGAATCATAATAGCTGTTCGGCAGATACCATTCTGTTGTTTCCGTATATATTTCTGTAACTACTTCCGTGAGGTCTTCTGTAATCGCTTCTGTGGATACTCCCGCAGGGTCTTCTGTAATTGCTTCTGTAGATACTCCCGCAGGGTCTTCTGTAATCGCTTCTGTAGCCACTCCCGCAGGGTCTTCTGTAATTGCTTCTGTAGATACTTCCGTGGGATCTTCTGCAGCTGACTCTGTAGATATCTCCGGTTGTGTTTCCGCAGCAGTCTCTGTGAGGGCTTCTGTTTCCAGTTCAATTATATTTTCAAAAAGGATATTACATTTATCGCCTATGGCGCTTCCCCGGTGAGCCGTTACCGTAGCTTCTGTCTCCCCTTCTTCCGTATTCTGTACGGTCACGGTAACATAATACACCGTGGTATCATAGCTTTCTGAATAACTGTTTTTTTCTCCCTGCCCGCTGCTGGTTTCGCTATCTGGCGCGGTACTGTTCACTGCCGCTGTGTCCTGCTCCACCGTGTACTGATACACACCGCTCTTCTCGTAAGCAATGAAAAATTTCCCGCTTCCTGCCCCGCAAATGGTTAGTGTGTCGTTCTCAGGCATGGGAGCGTCATTTAATGCTGTCAGTCGGAATGTGTAATTTTCTGCCGGTATCCCGCTAAAGGCTATCTCATTCTCGCCGTTGATCACTACCGAAACCGGAATCGTCGCGGTGACCGCCGCGGCGACGGCAGCGGAGCCGGACGCGAATACGGGCGTCCGAAAAGACATGGGGGACATGATCAGCAGCAATGCGCTCAAAAATATGGGCAGCGCTGCTGACCTTATTTTGCCAGTATGCTTTTTGATATATTCATATTCACACATATCGTGCGCGCGCCTCCGATCTTTCTTTTATTCCCGCGGACTGGGCACCATTCTCGCCAGCAGTACGGTTCTGGCGTCCGTAAAGTCTGTGGAACAGGTGGAAAGCCCCAGCACCTGCGGATTCTCATCTTCTCTCAATGAGGCAATCGTTTCCTCGCGCAGATAAACCGCGTTGTCCTCGGCGAATTTCAGAAGTCCGGTGATATCGTCGCGCCATTGATCCGGACGGAAGATCGCTTCTTCCGACGAAGCCACTACCAGACACGCGAATATTTCCAGGCGGCAGCTCCGATCCGGCAGAATCAGCGTGCCTGTTGTGTTTTCGTCAAAAAATTCTTCCTCTTCGTATAAGTCCAGGTCGCCGAACATCTGGTGGTTTTCCATATGATGGCCGTATATCAGGCTGTAGCTGTCCTGAAAATCGCCCGCATTTGTCGAGTCCAGGAAAATGCTTCCGGCCAAAGCAAAGTTTCCGTATACATCTGTATTGATGTAGCTTAAAATATTTTCTCCCTGTAAAATCGGATAATCGACCGCTGTGTTGTCTAATGTAATCCAGCCGCGGACATCTGCATTGATCGCCAGCAGTTCTTCAAAGGAGGCCCCGTCATCTTCTCCTTCATCCGCGGCTGGTTTGATTTTCTGCAGGGCCGCCTGCACGTTCTCCGCTTCCGCGTAGACCTGATGATTATCCCACAGGGCATAAACCGCGTAGACACCAAGCACAAGCAGGATGAGCGAAAGAAACAGCGTCATCAGGGAATCGCAGAATTTCAGTATTCTTCTTGCCATTGTGTACTCCCTTCCGATAAATACAGGGCTGTGCACCGCGCGGGACAACCGTCTGTTTGCCGGTGGAGCTGCGCTTCGCTCCGGTCAGCACTTAACGGTCCTGCGTGCCAGCGGCACGCGTTAAGGACCGACCGTTGCTGCCTGCCTCGCTGTTTCGCGGGAATCAATACCGGTCAGACGTGCGTTTGCGGAATACCAGGAACACAACGCCGATAAAGACAATCACAAGGATCAGGATGTAGGGGAGACTGTCGAGGATGACTCCAGTGTCAGCCGTTGTCCCTTTGGTGTTTGTGATGGCGACGGTCTCATTGGCGTGATTCAGCGCCTCGCCGCTCACTGCTGTCGTTGAAGACGTGGTTGTTACGGTTCCGTCGCTGCTCACACTGTAGGTTGCCGCTTCGTATCCCTCACTGGTGGTATAGTCATTCTCCACTACGGTATAGGTTACTCCATAGGGCAGGTTCGCAATGTTGATGGTCTCGCCATCTTTCAGATAGAATGTCGTCTCCTGTCCTACTGTAATGGTAGTCGGATTATCCGTAGAAGAGCCGCCGGAAACCGCGTAGGAGGAGGCGTAGGTTTTCCCGGTCTCGGCTGTCAGAGTCACCTTAACGGCGAAATATTTTCCCTTATCGCCCTGGTTGCCGGAGACGGTCTTGCTGATGCTCAGAGTACCGGCGTCATAGGTATTTGATATGGTACTTACTTTCGGTTTCGTGTCTGGATCGCCCGCGTGAAGCGCTACGCCTTCAATCACCAGGCCGCTGGTACTGTTTCCGTTTGAGACGGTCACTCTCAGATAGTATTCTGTGGGATCCGTAGTGACGCCCGCGTTTTGGCTGGGAGTTTCCACAATTTTATAGACGTAGATACCCACACTGCTATACACCGGAAGATTGACCGTCAGGTTATTGGAAGTCCCTGCCGCCGTAGCGTTTCCCTGCAATACCTCTAAATCTGTAACCGTCACTGCCGGCATGCCCGCCAGAGTGGCGGAATCCGTCGCGCCATTAAAGCTCACCGGAGTAACGGTAAATTTAAACGTCTCAGCCGGAGAGGTTGTTCCGTCATTCGTAGCCGTATACTTCTTTGTAATGGTCACTGTGTTCTGCTGTTTAGCATCTATTGTGCTTGTTGCTTCATTTAGCGCAACTGGATCCGCCAGCGCCGTCATACTCAGTCCCAACAGCAGCAGCACCGTCATTGCCAATGTAAAAATCTTTTTCCTCATCATAAATTCCTCCCTTATTTATGCGTTTCTGATATTTACGCGTCTCTGATATTTATGCGTTTCTGATATTCATGCGTCTCTGATATATTTATGCGTTTCTGATTTGTGCTCCTTTTTGCATGATTTGTATAGTGGCCGAGATTGATACAGTCACATCTTCCCGGTGTAGTTTCACACCCCCGTTCTCACATTCTTATGCTTTCCCCAATTCTGTGAAAAATCGTTCCGTTCGTAAGTGCCGAAAACCTGTTTATCAGATGCTCCGTCTCCTCAGGATTGTGATCACTTTGCCTTCCACATCCTCTAACGAGATTGCCCCGTAATCCCGGCTGTCGGTACCGTTCGTGCGATAGTCGCACAGAACGAATACGCAGTCCTCCGGGACGGTGAAGGGATAGGTGATCCCCTCTTTCGCACAGGTGGAAAATAAAATCTCCCCGGTCTGGACAGTGCCGTTTACCAGCAGGATCCCTGTGTCATCCATCGTGACCACGTCGCCGGCGCCGGCAATGATCCTTCCGATTTTCTGCTTCCCTTCCGCCGTGTAGACAACTACGTCGTTCTTACTGTAGGTCATCTGCAGACGGTAAGCGATCACCAGATCACCTGCCTTGATGGACGGGAACATTTCCTGATCGGGCGCCTGCGTGATCAGCAGGAACCTCGTCAGAAAAAGCCATCCGGCGAGTAACAGGCAGACTGCCCGAATCGCCAGGCTGATATAGCCTCTCCGAACTGCCGCGCTGTTCCCGCCCGGAGGAGGCTGCGCCTGATTTGCGTGGTCCTTTTTCTTTTTATGATCTGTCATAAGATTGCCCTTTCCTTTTATGATCTGTCGTAAGACTGCCTTTTCCTTTTATGATTTATCATAAGATTGCCTTTTCCTTTTATGATCCGTCGTAAGATTGCCTTTTTCTTTGATCGTTCCGGAAAGAATGTATTTGGAAGCCCGCCTCATACAGGAACGTGCCAGACAGAAGCATTCCCAGCAAAATTACTCCCGCAAGAATCGCGATGTAGGGAGCGGAATCAAAATAGACCCCTGTATCCGGATCTATATTCCTGCTGTTCGTGACAAGAATCACATCGTACCCGGATTCCAGCGTAATGGACGCGCTGGAACTGCTTACGCTGGTTGTATAAGCCTTATATTCCACAAAATGATCATTTGTGTCATAAGATCCGTACTGGATCGTGATGCTGTCATAATTGTCATTTCCGGACTCGGTTACTGTGATCGCGGATCCGATCGTCAGATTCGCGATGGTCTGTTTTTCTCCGTCTTTTAAATCGAAGCTTGTAGGGGTCCCGCCGCTGTCGGTCACTGCAAAGTGAAAGTCCTGGGTCTTATCTCCCATATTTCCTTCTACTTTTTTGACCACTGTGACAGACATCGTCACAAGCTCCCATCTGGCGTAGACGGTATTGTCGCTGTACATGATTTCATTTCCTGCTATTTTATTCCCCGTACCGTTTCCATTCGCGTCACAGCTGTCATACCATCCGGCAAAAACATATCCTGCGCCCGGACTTGTCAGTCCGCTTCCATCCCAATAGGCCGCCGATGTCAATGTTAAATATCCATACCATGTCTTTGTAGACGAAAGATAAGTCATATCATGCGCGTCGGTCGTATCGACCAGCGTGTCAACTGGTTCCGCATAGTTTATCCACCTGGTTTCATACGCGTCCGCCGCGGATACCGGCTTCAGCACAATATGAAGCACTCCGCCATATTCATACGCGTAATAGCCTTCTGTGTCGCCGCTCCAGTCCGCGCCGATCATGGAACTGCCGTCCAGCTCTGTCATCGTATAGCCGATCGTATGAAAGGTATTCGTAGTGGTGGTCGTGCCAAGGTTCGCGCTTCCATCTCCATAAGTGGTACTGACTTCGTCAAAGTTTTTAAACGCGGTTACTTTGTGGGCCCCCGCGCCGGATAAATCCAGTCCGCTGCTGACTGACTGATTTCCGCCCCAGAAAAAGAAAGCATACCCGTCATCCAGTGTGTATCCCGGAACACTGATCTGACTTAACAATTCACTGATTAAAACCACAGAATTTTTTGATGTATACGAAGCCGGAATTACCGCGTCGGAGGGAATCGGCAGTTCGGTCAGTTTGCCATTCGCGTCCAGCAGATTTACTGTAAATTTTACTGTATCCTTCGCTGCCTTTATGGTGTCTGGATTCGTCTGATCCAGTACGGTCTGGCTTGTGTACACAAAAGTAATCGTTTTCCCGACGCTGTCCACTTCCGTTTCGGTTTCGGTCTCGGTTTCTGTCTCCGTCTCGGTCTCCGTTTCGGTCTCGGTTTCGGTTTCCGTTTCGGTCTCGGTTTCTGTCTCCTTTTCTTTAAATACCAGATAAATCGCGCTGCTTCCTATCGAATAGCCGCCGCTTGTGTTGCTGCTTCTGTACTGCCAGCTGCTGTTCCCTCTATTTGAATAATATCTGATAGAAGCAACCGTAGTCCCGCGATAGCTGCCAAGGTACGCGCCTTGATAATCATATCCCTCACTCTCCGCGTCGTCGATATAGCTTGCGGCCGCAGTCTCAATCGCGATCCAGCTGGTATAGCTGACGTTTTCATTCCCCAGGAAATAACCTTCGTTCAAAATCTCAGTTCCGCTTTCATCCACGAGATAAATGGTCAGCGTACGATTATTGTATGTCAAAGTAAAATACGAGAAACTGTCCACCGTAAACTCGGTGCTCACACCGCCGTCCGCGTCTGTACGGATCGTACCCGCGGTCTCCTCCCCGGTATCCGCCACGATCTCCACCGCCAGACCACTGTTCGTCTCCGCGAGGTGCCGCACCGTCAGAGACTCCAGGTCCGCGTCTTCATCCAGGAGCGTCGAAGCCACATCCATTTTTACTGTAACGGTCCCCTGTTCCGGCTCGATTTCTGTCCCGTCCGCAGCCCGAAAGCTGATATCCAGCGCGATCAGTCCATCATAGGAAACCGCGTTTTCTTCAAGAGTCGCCTCCGCCTCGCTGTACCGGGAGGCCGTTCTGGCGTTGTCTGCCTCCAGCAGCGTCACGCTCATGGAGGCTCCCTCCGGAAAAACTCCCTCATCCGCGGCCGCTTTTACAGTAATGCCTGCATCCAGCGCCGCTTTGAACGTTGCCGCCGGATACTCTGGTTCCGCGGATTCGGTCGCCGTTTCGCTCTCGTCCTCCTCTGGCTCGGATTCGGCTGGCATCTCGCTTTCCTCCTCCGGCTCGGATTCGGCTGGCGTCTCGCTTTCGGCCTCCGGTACGGATTCAGCTGACGTTTCGCTTTCCTCCTCCGGCTCGGATTCGGCTGACGTTTTGCTCTCGCTCTCCGGTACGGATTCGGCTGATGTCTCGCTTTCGACCTCTGGCGCGAATTCGGCTGACGTCTCGCTTTCGGCCTCCTGCGACTTTGATAAAGCAGAGACTGGAACCGCTTCGCTCTCTGTCTCTGTCGGTTCCGGGGTCGGCGTCGCTTCACTCTCCGGCTCTGTCGGTTTTGAAACCGATATCGTTTCTCTCCCCTGCTCTGTCGGTTCCGGGGCCGGCGTCGCTTCACTCTCCGGCTCTGTCGGATCCGTGACTGTCTCTGCAGGCATTTCCATCTCATTCTTCTCTGTTTCCAGCTCCACGGGCGCATCCGGCGGTGATGCTGGCTCGGTTTCTGTTTCCGCGGCGGACTCAGGCGATACCGGCTCAACTCCTGTTTCCACAGCGGACTCAGGCGATGCCGACCCGGTTTCTGTTTCTGCAGCAGTTTCCGACACTGTTGACTCGGTTTCCGCTTCCGTCTCTGAAATAATTTCTGTCGAAGTTTCCGTATTCTTTTCTGATATCGGTTCTTCCGCGGCTGCATCCGGCAAGACCACGACACCTGAAAGCAAAACCATGCAAAGCAGAATGCTCAGTATGCTTCTTATTCGGCCTTTATACTTTTTCAAGAGCTTATCCTGCATAAAATAAGTCCCCCGTTTAAGTCTGCATTTTATAAATCGGATGCGGCAGGAATCATTCCTTACCCGCCCCGCGCAAAAAAATAGCCCTCAAGAAACAAAATCGCTGTTTTTGTTTCCTAAGGGCATTATATCAATAAAACCTCTTTTTTGTTCAACCATTCATGTAGGAGGCTGCCATCATTCGTGCCATTTTCCCTGTTTGTGTCACAAATAATGAAAAACTCCACAATAGAGAACAGGGCCATGCTCTGACAAAGACAGATAGGAGAGCAAAGACACTCCCCTGTCTGTCTGATCGCAACCGTGAAGGTTCTAAACAATTACAAATGATTCTTCTATTTATCATTCGCCGGCACGGCATCATTCAGCCGAATCCGCGAAGTAAATGTTTTTTCTGCTTCATCATATCGAAATCTGGCGCTGCCGCCATATTTCGCGGCGGTATGCGCGACGCTCCGCAGGCCGATGCCTCCTCCGCTGCTTTTGGTGGAAAGATAAGCCTCTGCCGGCCAGAATTCTTCTGCCGAACCGTTTTTCAGGAAAATCGTTTTTTCCGAATCCTGCATGTCAGAATCAGGATGGGATGAGACAGACGCTGCCGGCGCCAGGCCTCGTTTTCGTGAGTTATATCTTTCTGTGAGTTTCACACCGGCACAGGGATTTGTGACTTCCAGTACCAGGGCTGTGCCAAAGGTATCCAGCCAGACCCGGATCAGACACTCTGACGCATCCTCCATCTGCTTGCAGGAGCGGATCGCGTTTTCCAGAATATTGCCGAAGATCACGGTCAGATCGGTAGCCGGGACTGTGACAGAATCACACTTCACCCGGATCTCAAATCGAATCCCATCGTCTGAAGCATATCCTACGTAATATTGCAAAAGGCTGTTAATAATTTTGTTTTTACAATAATCAGTTTGCCCTGGCCGAACGGTGAATCCTGTCAGTTCGTCCAGATATGTTTGCATTTCTTCTATTTTGCCCTGGGCAAGCAGCTCAGAGAGCTCGCCCAGATAATGACGCATATCATGACGGGTACGCCGGAAACTTTCCATCTCCCGCGTGATCGCGGAATACTGCAGGCTCTGGATCTCCGCGTATTTTTTCTGGTCGCTTTCTCTTTTCCGCCACACAGCTTCCCGAAAAAGCAGGCAATAGATCAGCACAAACATGACCAGCACCAGCGGAATCGCAAACATGATCAGCCACCAGTGTCTCCTCGCCAGATAGTCCGGTAGAGAATAACAGCCAACCATCAGGGCCAGAAAAGTGAGGGACGTTATCAGAAGAAGCAGAAATTCACGCCGGATATAGGACACCTCCATTTCGTCCAGATATCCGCGGATGATTTTCCTCATAATAAGCGCCATCACCGGGAATAAAACGATGGCCGATGCAGCATACATTGCCGTTGTGAACGGCGGGTAGATCTCGTAATGCCATGCTCTATCAAACAGGTCACACAGCATATTCGCGGCCATGTAATGGGCCGCCGCATAGATAATCGCCAGCACCAGTACCAGCCATTTTTTGATTGTTTCCGTCTGAACCAGCCAGAAATAGCCTGCGCAAAACAGCAGAATGGCTATCATCATATAACTGTTCGCAACCATGTTCAGATCTTCCAAACTGAACCGTTCAACAAACTTCATAGCCAATGGAAAGCCAACCGAAAAAAGCACTGCCATCAGGCAAAAGCCCGGAATCAGCTTTTTCCGGGGAAACCGGAAGGTCTCCTCATGGTAAGGCAGCAGGCAGACCGCCATCGCTGTGCCATACTGTATCAGAAATCCCATGAAATGGCTCAGGTAAAATATCATGTCCGTGTTTCTCCTTCCCATCTTTCAGGCAGGCTTCTCCGGGAATGCCTCAGCTTCTCTTTGCATGTATACAAAGGTATCTGCTTCAGCTGCTTTGGAGTCTGCCGTTTTGTGCCTGTTGCTTACGGCTGTGCCTGTTGCTTTATGACTGCAGCCTGACGTTTAGACTTACACGCCCTTCTGCCGTCTCACTCTCGTGACGAGGTCGTGATTGTCGCGTGTATGAAGGAGCATATTCAGAATACTCTCGACCGCGTCGTCGGACTTCATGCCGTTGAGGGCGCGGCGCATATAATAAATCGCCTCCTGCTCTTCGCGGTCCAGCAGCAAATCCTCACGGCGCGTGCCGGATTTGGGGATATCAATAGCCGGAAATACCCGACGTTCGGACAGCTTGCGGTCAAGGACCAGCTCCATGTTGCCGGTGCCTTTGAATTCCTCATAAACGACATCATCCATCTTGCTGCCCGTATCGACGAGCGCGGTCGCCAGTATCGTCAGGCTGCCGCCCTCGCGCATATTCCGAGCCGCGCCGAAAAAGCGCTTCGGCATATGCAACGCTGCCGGATCCAGACCGCCGGAAAGAGTACGTCCGCTGGGCGGTACGGTCAGGTTGTACGCTCTTGCCAGACGCGTAATGGAATCCAGCAGGATGATGACGTCCTGTTTCTGTTCTACTAAACGCTTTGCGCGCTCAATCACCATCTCTGAAACACGTTTATGATGCTCCGGTGTCTCATCAAAGGTAGAATAAATGACTTCCACGTTGTCTCCGCGGATGGCTTCTTTGATATCCGTGACTTCCTCCGGACGCTCATCAATCAGCAAAATCAACAGACGCATTTCCGGGTTATTCTTCAAAACGGAACGCGCGATATCCTTCAGCAGGGTAGTCTTTCCGGCCTTCGGCGGTGAGACGATCATCCCGCGCTGTCCTTTTCCGATCGGTGAAAACAGATCCACGGTCCGCATCGCGATCCCTCTCTGCTCGCGCTCCATGCGCAGACGCTCATTGGGGAAAATCGGGGTCATGTCTTCAAAATTATAGCGTTTCGCCGCCTCCGAGGGTGCCAGATCATTGATCTTTTTCAGATAAAGAAGCGCGCTGAATTTTTCCTGCTGGGATTTGATCCTCGTATTGCCGGAAATGATATCTCCGGTCTTCAGATTAAAGCGCCGGATCTGCGACGGGGAAACGTACACATCATTTTCTCCCGGCAGATAATTGTCGCTGCGGATAAACCCATAGCCATCCGGCATTACTTCCAGAATACCGCTCACAGACTGACCACTGTCCAGCTGAGAAAGCTCCGCCGGCGGGCGGTCCGCGTCAGCCATACGGGAGCCCTGGGTGCCTTCTGATAAAACCGCCTCTGCCGTATGACCTGTCTGTGCGTCACTTTTCCTGGATGCAGCCGCAGCGTCCTGATTCACGGTCCCATAGGTACCCTCTTCTGTGCTGCTCTGCTGGAAACGATAGCTCCGGTCTTCTCCATTGCTCTGCGGGGTACGATAGCTTCGATCTTCTCCAGTGCCCTGCGGGGAGCGATAGCTCCGGTCTTCTCCACTGCCCTGCGGGAAGCGGTAATTCCGATCTTCCCCGCTGCTCTGCGAAGGACGGTAACTCCGGTCTTCTCCACTGCCCTGCGGGGAGCGGTAATTCCGGTCTTCTCCGACGCTCTGCGGGAAACGATAGCTTCGGTCTTCTCCACCGCCCTGCGTAGGTCTGCCGGAAAAATCTCCTTCACGGCTCTGGGAAATCCGATATCCGCGGTCTTCTCCATGGCTTTGTACAGACCGGCCGGCATGTTCTTCCGATGCGCTCCCTGTATTTCCGTAGCCGCGATCCTGGCTGTTACGGTCATAAGAGCTTCTGGTACCCGCCTCTGATACACGTCTTCTCTGGGTCTGCGATCTGTCCCGTGAATCTTCCCGTGTATTGAAGCCTCCGGCAGAAGCTTTCCCCATATTCGTGCGGGGAGACACACGCATTCGGTCTGTGTTTCTCGCGGAAACCGGACGTCGTGTGTGTTGTGCTTCTTCCGGGGCTTTACCCGCTCTGGCGCGGGGATACGGATTCTCTGCCTGTTTCTGCGGGGCATTTGGCGCAAAAGAAACATCCTGCGGTGTTGCAGATGCCGCGCTCTGCGAATTTGACGCGTCCTGAGCCCTGGTCTCGCTCTGCGATTTTGCAGCACTCTGCGATTTTGCAGCGCTCTGCGGGTTCGTATCGCTCTGCGATTTCGGCACAGCTGTATCCTGATTGTTTTTGCTCGAAGCCATCTCTGAATTGTCCGCAGCCAGGTCTTGCTGCGCCTCTTTGGGAAGAGCAGCCTTGTCTTTTTCATCCTGCTCCAGCATCACTTCAATCAGCTGCGCTTTTCTCAAAGCAGAAGTCCCCTTCAGACCTCTCGCTTTCGCGAGCTCCTTCAGAACTGCCAGAGACAGGGATTCGTATTTTTCTTTCATAAACACCTCATTGATACATAAACAGATAAGAAAAATTGTTCAAATGATTTCACGGGAAAATTAATTGTCTGATTAGACAGAAACGTTCTCCTTGATTGATTTCCACGATAGCACAGAATAAAACAAATGTCAAATGAAAAACCGTCTCCCGGCGCGGGAAACGGCTTTTCAAACTTTTAACCTGATTCATTCATACCTATGTGTGAAAAGAACTGTTTTATACCAGCTCCAGTACCACTATCGGAGCTCCGTCTCCGCGGCGCTGTCCGAGTTTGACGATCCGGGTATAGCCGCCGTTGCGGTTCGCGTACTTCGGAGCGATCTCGTCGAAAAGCTTTGCCGGAAGATCTGCTTTCTTGGTATTTTTCTTTCTGCCAGCTGCTTCCTTCGGCACTTCCGTTACCGGATAGAGTACCTTCAGCATCTGCTGACGCGCATGCAGACGGCTCGGCTTGTCTTTCTTGATTTCTTTCTGAACTTCGTCGTATACGGTAACTTTCTTGCCGTTCTGGACTTCCTTCACACGCTTTCCGTCTTTATCCTTGCGCGCAACCTTCGCGGTAACCGTTACGGTCTCGTAATTATCTCTTTCTCTGACTGCCAGCGCAATCAGATGCTCGGCAATCTTGCGTACTTCTCTTGCCTTCGCCTCGGTGGTCACGATTTTACCATTGTAAATCAGAGCTGTTACCTGACCACGGAGCAGGGCCTTTCTCTGAGAAGAGGTTCTGCTGAGTTTTCTATATTTTGCCATGATGATTATCCTCCATGTTTTACGGCATATATTAATATTGCCATAGCTATATGCCATATGTCATCATGCTCTTCGGGCTTACTGATGACCGCTCTTGATCCGTCATGCGCTTCGGGCTTACTGACGGCAGTTTCGGACCGCCATGCGCTTCGGGCTTATTGACGGTATTTTCGGACCGCCATGCGCTTCGGACTTATTGACGGTATTTTCGGACCGCCATGCGCTTCGGACTTACTGGCGGTAAAATATTTATTCATCGCTCGGATTGAGAGAGAGCCCGAGCTCTTTCAGCTTGCCAAGGACTTCCTCCAGAGACTTGCGTCCGAGGTTGCGAACCTTCATCATATCCTCTGATGTGCGGCTGCAAAGCTCCTCGACCGTGTTGATACCGGCGCGTTTCAGACAGTTGAAGGAACGGACGGACAGTTCCAGCTCGTCGATATTCATCTCCAGAACCTTCTCGTCGCTCTCCTTTTCGTTCATAACCTCGATGGATTTCGCGTTCTCAGAGAGATCGATGAACAGTCCCAGATGCTCGCTCAGTACCTTTGCCGCCAGGCTGACCGCCTCATCAGGAGCCAGGGTCGCGTTGGTATAGACATCCAGTGTCAGCTTGTCATAGTCCGTCACCTGACCGACACGCGTATCCTCGATGGTCAGATTCACACGCTCTACCGGCGTGTAAATCGCATCCACCGCGATCATACCGATCGGCATATCCTCGCTCTTGCCTTTTTCCGCGCTGACATAGCCGCGGCCTTTGGTGATTGTCAATTCCATGAAAAGTCTGGAATCCGGTCCGCCGTTTAATGTCGCGATGACCTGATCCGGATTCATGATCTCGATATCCTGATCCACCTGGATATCAGCGCCAGTCACCACGCCCTCGCCTTCAAACTCGATGTACGCGATCTTGGCCTCGTTGGTCTCGCTGCTGTTTTTGATCGCCAGAGACTTAATATTCATGATAATCTCTGTCACATCTTCCTTGACGCCCGGGATGGAACTGAATTCATGCAGTACGCCTTCGATTTTGACCTGACTCACGGCTGCGCCCGGCAGAGAAGAAAGCATGATTCTTCTCAGGGAATTGCCGAGTGTCGTTCCATAGCCTCGCTCAAGCGGCTCAACTACAAATCGTCCAAATCGTTTATCTTCTGACATCTCCGCGATTTCAATTTTAGGTTTGTTAAAATCGAACACTTATAGCCCCTCCTTGTTTGGATTGATATTTTGAGGGTTTCCTTACTGCGGCGCGTACTTTTACTTCGAATAGAGCTCGACGATAAGCACCTCGTTTACCGGAACATCGATCGCTTCTCTAGTCGGAAGCTCCTTAACGGTGCCTTCCAGAGCCTCGCTGTTTGCTTCCAGCCACTCCGGCACCAGGCGGCCGTTTGTCGCCTCGAGGATGTCCTTGTATCTCTGAGAGCTCTTGCATTTTTCTTTGATCTCGATCTTGTCGCCGGCCTTTACCAGGTAGGACGGGATGTTGACCTGCTTGCCGTTTACCAGCACATGCTTGTGGTCAACGATCTGGCGCGCTTCTTTTCTCGTTCTGGCAAAGCCGAGGCGGAAAATCACGTTGTCCAGACGGGTCTCCAGCATGATCATCAGGTTGGTACCGGTCTGACCCTGCATCTTGTCCGCTTTCTTATAGTAATTGCGGAACGGCTTCTCAAGAACGCCGTAGATGAATTTTGCTTTCTGTTTTTCACGGAGCTGCAGACCATACTCGCTGACCTTACGGTTGCTTCTCTTCAGCTCTCTTCTGGATTTCTTGTCATATCCCAGAACCGTCGGCTCAAGGCCAAGGGATCTGCATCTTTTAAGAACAGGAACTCTGTTAACTGCCATTTTCTATAGACCTCCCTGATTAGACTCTTCTGCGCTTCGGCGGACGGCATCCATTGTGCGGTACCGGTGTCACGTCGCGAATGCTGGTAACTTCAAGACCATTTGCGGAAAGGGCGCGGATCGCCGCCTCTCTTCCTGAACCCGGTCCCTTTACGAACACATCCACAGTCTTTAAGCCGTGAACCAGCGCGGCCTTTGTCGCGGTCTCAGCAGCCATCTGTGCTGCATACGGAGTGGACTTTCTGGAGCCTCTGAAGCCAAGGCCGCCGGCACTTGCCCATGATAAAGCATTTCCCTGCGCATCCGTCAGAGTAACGATCGTATTATTGAAGGATGACTTGATATGTGCCTGTCCACGCTCGACGTTCTTCTTTACACGTCTTTTGGTCACTTTTTTCGTAACTTTTTTCGCTGCCATATCTCAATAAACCTGCTTTCTTTTAATGATGTTTTACTTCTTCTTGTTTGCTACTGTTCTCTTCGGACCCTTACGCGTTCTGGCATTGTTCTTTGTGTTCTGCCCGCGTACCGGAAGTCCCTTCCTGTGACGGATTCCTCTGTAGCATCCGATCTCCTGCAGTCTCTTGATGTTGAGGGCAGTCTCTCTTCTGAGGTCACCTTCTACCATGTAGTGCTCGCTGATAACATCCTGGATCTTGCGGACCTCGTCATCTGTCAGGTCCCTGACGCGTGTGTCAGGATTTACATTCGCAGCGGCCAAAATCTTGTTGGAGCTCGTCCTGCCGATACCGTAGATATAGGTCAGGCCGATTTCCACGCGCTTTTCTCTTGGTAAATCTACACCAGAAATACGTGCCATGTAATTCTTCCTCCATTTTCTGTGACAGCTCCGTACTAGCTCTGCCACCTGTGTACCCGTCTCTTTGTGTTTTCTGTGCGGGTACTGCCTGATGTTGTTTCTAACTGGGGCGAACATAGCCGCCCAGCTGCCCTGCGGCAGCCTTTCCGACTCATTAAGCTATGACGCGTGTCTTTTCTTTCAGAATTTTCTGAGCAGTAAAGATCCATATCAGATGTCGCTGCGTTTTTAACACGCTGTGACCTTTGCATGATCCTTTCCGCATGACCCGTCTTGCGCGGCAGCTCTCCCCGGCGGTTCGTAGAGAAGATTTGTACTGCCTGATCCTGTGCCGGTATTAAAAGCAATATCGCAACGAAATAAAATCCCAACCATATCTCCTGTCTCCGTATACCTGGAGCGATTCCGTGAGAAAATCTCCCGGAAAAGCAGGTACTGTGAATACAGCATCTATAAATATATAGTAAGAGTGGTACTCCGCCGCTCCCTGTCTGCAGAGAGGACGGCAACTCATTTATTCCATCGTTATATTGTTCTTCGACAGCTCTCCATTATTGCTCCGGCTGCTGTCGGTTCCGCCTGATTGCCTGTCAGCCCTGTCTCTGTTTATGCTTTGGGTTTTCGCAGATAATCATGATTCTGCCTTTTCTTTTGATAACCTTGCATTTTTCACAGATGGGCTTCACTGATGATCGAACCTTCATGGTCAATCCTCCTTTCGCTTCTTGTGTCCTGCTTTTTGGGCATAAAAAGGCATACGCCTTCGCAAAAGCTTAACCAGTATAGCACGCAGGTAAATGAAATGCAAGCGGTTTTTTGCATTTTTTCCCAGGGTTTTTCCACCAGTGCTTCCTTATTCACTGCTCAGCCGTGCGCAAAAAAATTCCCGCCTGCCCAAATCCCGGCAAGCGGAAATGTTTCTCATAATTATTATGAAGCTAATCTGATTCTAACGCTTTATTATACACTGAATTACACGCTTATTTAAGCACTTAATCATATGCTGAGTTCTGCGTTTATTTAAACGCTTACTTATCTCTCCAGATAATTCTCCCCTTTGTAAGATCGTAAGGAGACAACTCGATCGTTACTTTGTCACCCGGAAGAATCCGGATAAAATTCATGCGAAGCTTCCCACTGATATGGGCAAGCACGACATGCTTATTTTCCAGCTCTACCCGAAACATCGCGTTCGGAAGCTTCTCAATTACTTTTCCTTCTACCTCTATGACATCTGCCTTAGACATACACACCTCCATGCCTTTATCATGCTATATGAAACAACTCGAAGCTTTTAAGCCTCTGCCAGGCGATAAACTTCTGTGCGCCTATGAACTCATAAATCCGCTGCTATCCATTACGTCCTGCTGCCGTACATTTGCGGAATAATCCTTCAGTATTTTACGTACATGCGCGTCCAGGGTAATCTCCTGCATCCGCGCCAGTGTCGAGTCCGGCAGATGCGTGATCAGCTGCACGTGCTTTGCGTTTTTTCTCTTGGGGTGGCTCAGTGTACGATGTTTGCCGTCTGAAAGTAAATAACTGTCGGTACCAGAATTTTCTTCCAGCACCACATACAAGTTTCCCTTATCGTGCCCCGCAAGAGACATGGCAAGCATTTTTGATGTCCAAACATTCATATTCTTCGTACCTTCCATGTCGTTGTATCACTGCGCCATACGAATGAACAGTTGCGAAACAACTTGAGCATATATGATCACTCTGTCAGCGACAGGATCTCAGGCTCTCCATCCGTGATCAGAATGGTGTTTTCATAGTGTGCCGCAAGGCTCCCGTCCTCTGTTACCACAGTCCAGTTGTCGTCCAGCCATTCCACATCAGCTCTGCCCGCTGTGATCATCGGCTCAACAGCCAGTGTCATTCCCTTTACCAGGCGGATACCTCTGCTTTTCTGCCTGAAATTCGGAATCTGAGGATCCTCATGAAGCGCATGGCCGATCCCGTGGCCGACCAGGTCCCGCACCACTCCGTATCCAAACTGATCTACATAATCATTAATTGCCGCAGAGATCTCATGCAGCCTGTGCCCATCCTTCGCCATCTTTATCCCGCGGAAAAAGGATTCCTGTGTCACATCGATCAGCTTCTGTGCTTCCGGCGAAATACATCCGACGCCATAGGTACGGGCCGCATCTGAATGCATTCCCTTATAAATCAGACCGGCGTCGACACTCACGATGTCGCCTTCCTTCAGGATCCTCTTTTTACTGGGAATCCCGTGAACCACTTCTTCATTCACGGAAATACAGAAGGAAGCAGGAAATCCGTTATAATTCAGGAAATTGGGCGTACAGCCAAAGCTGCGGATCACCTCTGCACCGACTATATCCAGCTCCCAGGTCGATACGCCAGGGCGGATGGCCGCTGCCAGTTCTTTATGAACAATATTCAGAAGCCTGCCGGCCTCTCTCATCAGTTCTATTTCATGCGCAGATTTAATTGATACGGCCATTTTACGCCTCCAAAATTTTGACAATCGCGGCAAACACATCGTTCATATCCTGCGTGCCGTCAACGGTCTTTAAAATGCCCTGGGAGGTGTAATAGTCGATCAGCGGCTGCGTCTGGTCATGGTAAACCGACAATCTTTTCTGCACGGTCTCAGGCTTATCATCGTCGCGCAGGATCAGATTTTCTCCGCAGACCTCGCAGACATCCCCCTTCTTGGAGGGGTTGTAGACGATGTGGTAGGTGGCGCCGCATCCTAAGCAGGCTCTTCTTCCAGACATCCTTGTAACGATATTTTCATCAGGTACATCTACATTGATTGCAAAATCAAGAGTCGCTTTTTCTCCATCCTTCAGCCCGGAAGCACTCTTTTCAAGAGCGGCATCCAGAGCCTCTGCCTGCGGAATCGTGCGTGGAAATCCGTCAAGAATATAACCATTTTTGCAGTCATCCCAGGAGACACGGTCAATCACCAGATCCACCGTAAGCTCATCCGGGACGAGAAGCCCCTTATCCATGTATTCTTTCGCTTTTTTCCCAAGCTCCGTACCGTTTTTAATATTCGTCCGGAAGATATCTCCGGAGGAAATGTGGGGAACCTGATATTTCGCAGCGATCATCTTTGCCTGAGTACCTTTTCCGGCCCCCGGCGCGCCAAGCATAACAATCTTCATAGATGATACTCCTTCCTATAACCCACTATAGTGCACTTTCATTTTTATGCACTGCCCTTTAAAACGGTGCGTCTGGCGAAAGTGAAAGCATCTCCACGAGCATTTCCCGCCGATAGTCAAAAGCAGGAAACCGTCCATAAAAGCTTCTGTACGCCATGTAAAAATGAAAGTACACTGAAATAAAATCTGATTCATATCGGAAAACGATTTCTGTCTGAAACAGGAACCGTTTTCCGAATTCATTTCATGAAACTACTGAGCCTGACTTACTGCCTGATTAAATCGGCTCAAACAGTCCAGCTTACTCCATCAGGAATCCCTTGTAGTTGCGGACAACCATCTGCGACTCGATCTGCTTGAGGGTCTCCAGGATGACACCGACGATAATGATGATCGAAGTACCGCCAAACGATACCGATGCTCCAAACACACCGTTGAAGAAGATTGGTACCAGTACGACAATGATCAGACCTACCGCTCCGATGAACACGAGGTTGCCAAGCACCTTGTCCAGATATTCCGTAGTCGGCTTGCCCGGACGAATACCGGGGATGAAACCGCCCTGCTTCTTGATATTATCCGCTACCTCAATCGGGTTGAAAGTGATGGATGTGTAAAAATACGCAAAGAACACGATCAGTACGATATACAGAATCAGACCAATCGAATACTCCGGATGGCTTAAGTTGAACCAGTTGTTCTGACTGAGCATGCTGATAAGCGTCGCTCCAATTCCAGATGTGCTGATCCCGGCAAAGCTGACTACCATCGACGGGATAGACATCAGTGAAGAAGCGAAGATAACCGGGATAACGCCGGCGGTATTGACCTTCAGCGGAATATTCGTTGACTGACCGCCCACCATCTTTCTTCCCTGCATTTTCTTAGCGTACTGCACCGGAATTCTTCTCTCACCGCCATTCAGGAAAATGACCAGAATTACGGTCAGAAGAACTACCGCCAGAATAATCACGCCTGCAAGAGCACCTCTCGCAATCGTCTTGCCTTCGATAAACAGTCCGTAGAGGCTAACGAAATCAGACGGAACGCTGGAAAGGATGTTGACCATCAGGACGATAGAAATGCCGTTCCCGACGCCCTTCTCTGTAATCCGCTCGCCGATCCACATCAGCATCGTGCTGCCGGCTACCAGAGCCACTACAACTGTGATTGCATTGATCGCGTTGAACTCCTCAAGAAGTCCGCTTCTGCCGAAACCGATCGTCATTGCAATACTCTCAATCAGAGCCAGACCTACGGTCGTGTATCTCGTGATCTGCGTAATTTTCTTTCTGCCGTCTTCTCCGTCTCTGTGCATCTCCTCAAGTGCCGGAATGGCAATCGTGAGCAGCTGTATGATAATGGAGGAAGTAATATACGGGGTAATGCTCAGGGCGAAAATAGACATATTTTCAAAGGAGCCTCCCGTAAAAGCTGAGAAGAAGTTGAACGCGTCATTTGAGTAAGACGAAAACCACGACGCAAAATAATCTTTGTCTACACCCGGCACCGGCAATTGTGATCCAAAGCGGATCACAATTATCATCAGGAAGGTGTAGAACAGTTTTTTCCGGATCTCTTTGATTCGGAACATGTTTTTGAGTGTCTCTAACATCAGATCACCTCTGCTTTTCCACCGAGCTCCTCGATCTTAGCCTTCGCGCCCTCGCTGAACGCATTCACCTGCACTGTCAGCTTCTTTGTGAGCGTGCCATTACCCAGTACCTTTACGCCGTCCTTCGGGCTCTTAATGATGCCATTCTCCATCAGCATATCAATGGTAACTACGGTGTCATTTTCAAATCTCTCCAGCTCACTGATATTGATTGCCTCGATGTCAAGCGAATTTCTGTTTTTAAAACCTCTCTTCGGAAGGCGACGATACAGAGGCATCTGTCCACCTTCAAAACCGATTCTCGGAGCTCCGGAACGTGCCTTCTGTCCTTTGTGCCCCTTACCGGCTGTCTTACCGTTTCCGGATCCATGACCGCGGCCGCGTCTGAAATTATTGCTGTGTACACTGCCTGCAGCCGGACTTAAATTAGATAATTCCATAATGCTCTCCTTTACCTGTCCCTGATCATAGGAATCAGGGACGTTCCGATTCACGTATTAAGCTTCCTCGCAGCTGTTCATTATCTTCCCAGTTACGCTTCTTCCACTTTTACCAGATAGGAAACCTGTTTCACCATACCCAGCGTAGCGTTGTTATTCGGAAGCTCTACTGTTTTGTGCATCTTCGTAAGGCCAAGCGCCTTTACCGTAGCGCGGTGTTTCGGAATCGCGCCGATTGGCGACTTTACCAGTGTTACCTTTAATTTGTCTGCCATGATTGCTCTCTCCTTTTATTATCGCATATTTGCGCAGCAAATGTGCGATGTAGAATGTTCCGATTCACGAAGTGAATCGAGAACCGAGCGCCGCCGCCTCATGCGAAGCATGATTTCTCATGCGGCGGCTCTCCGTCATCCCAGAATCTCTTCCACAGATTTTCCGCGGAGTCTCGCCACTTCTTCCGGAGACTTCATCTGCTTCAGTGCTTCCAATGTGGCCAGGACAACGTTCTGTTTGTTGTTTGAACCAAGTGACTTTGTACGGATATTTTTGATACCTGCAATCTCCAGTACACTACGCACCGGGCCGCCGGCGATGATACCAGTACCTTCCGGAGCTCTCTTAAGCAGCACGCTGGCGCCGCCAAACTTTCCGATCGTGTCATACGGTACGCTTGCCTCCGGGCTAAGCGGAACTGACATCATTTTCTTCATGGCATCCTCTTTGCCCTTGCGGATTGCCTCCGGAATTTCAATTGCTTTGCCAAGACCTGCACCTACGTGACCATTGCCGTCTCCGACAACTACAAGAGCGGTAAAACGCATGGTACGTCCACCCTTTACTGTCTTGGATACACGCTTAATCGCCACAACCTTGTCAGTCAGCTCCTCGCCGAACTGCTTCGGGTCAATGATCTCATGTCTCATGTGTTTTCCCTCCTCTTAAAATTCCAGTCCGGCTTCTCTGGCTGCCTCAGCCAGTGCCTTTACTTTGCCCTGATAGATAAATCCGCCTCTGTCAAATACAACTTCCTTGATACCCTTCTCAAGCGCTCTCTCGGCAACCACCTTGCCAAGATAAGCTGCTGCGTCCACGGTATCCGTCTGCTCAAGCTGGGAGCTGATCTCCTTCTGGAGAGTACTTGCGGAAACAAGTGTATGTCCAACAGTGTCGTCGATAATCTGCACATACATATGCTTGTTGCTGCGGAACACGGCAAGACGAGGTCTCTCGGCAGTGCCGCTGAAGCGGTTGCGAATCCTCTTATGTTTATTCAAACGAACTTCTGTTCTTGATTTTTTATTGATCATCTTCGCACTCTCCTCACTTATTTCTTACCGGTCTTACCAACCTTGCGTCTGATCACCTCATCCGCATACTTGATACCCTTGCCCTTATACGGCTCCGGCTTTCTCTTCTCGCGGATTTCAGCAGCATACTGGCCGACCTTTTCCTTGCTGATACCAGACACGATGATTTTGTTGCCGTCAACCTTTGTCTCGATCCCCTCCGGGTCCACCATATCGACCGGATGAGAATAGCCAAGAGTCAGAGTCAGCTTGTTGCCGGACTTCTGTGCTCTGTAGCCGACACCATTGATTTCAAGTGTCTTTGTATAGCCCTCGCTCACACCAATTACCATGTTGTGAATGAGTGTTCTGGTAAGTCCGTGAAGAGATTTCATTTTCTTCAGGTCGTTCGGCCGTGAAACAATTACGTGGCCGTCTTCCTGTTTGATCTCCATCTCTTTCGGAAGCACTCGTACGAGAGTGCCCTTCGGTCCTTTTACTGTAACCTCATTTCCTTCTGCAATCGTGACAGTTACTCCTGCCGGGATTGCGACTGGCATTCTTCCTATACGTGACATGCCAATTATCCTCCTTACTTAGATTCTCGGAAGAGACCTGTCCGCGGTCTCCTCTGTTTTCAGTAAATCTGCTTCTCGAACTACTAAGGTTCGAGAAGATTCCCGCCTCATTCGCGAAGCGAATTTACGACGGTGGCTCAACTCTACCATTCATAAACGTACCGGGAATTACCACACAAAAGCAAGTACCTCGCCGCCCACCTGGAGCTTTCTCGCCTGCTTATCTGTGATTACACCCTGGTTTGTGGAAAGAATCGCAATACCAAGTCCGCCCAGGACTCTCGGCAGCTCATCCTTCCCGGCATAAACGCGCAGACCCGGCTTCGAAATTCTCTTCAGTCCGGTGATAACCTTCTCGTTCTTATCTGCGCCATACTTTAAGGTGATGTGGATGGTCTTGATCACACCATCCTCAATCAGATCGTATTTCTTAATATATCCCTCGTCCAAAAGGATGTTCGCAATCGCGATTTTCATCTTGGATGCGGGTACGTCCACAGTATCATGCTTTGCAGTATTTGCATTGCGGATTCTTGTAAGCATATCCGCGATCGGATCTGTAACCGTCATGTAAGTTTCCTCCTCGTCCTCAGACTTTACATGCCATGTCATACATTTGCGAAGCTAATGTATGACGTAGGCCGCCGCCTTCAGGCGGTGGCTATTCCTTGATTTTTCAATCCCGCAGGGATTTGCGACGCAGGCCGCCGTTATGCGGTGACTCTTAATCGCTTATCTTCAATCCCGCGATTTACCAGCTTGCCTTCTTCACGCCCGGGATCTGGCCCTTGTAAGCCAGTTCACGGAAGCAGACACGGCAGATGCCGTATTTTTTCAGAACCGAATGCGGACGTCCGCAGATTCTGCAGCGCGTATACGCTCTTGTTGAGAATTTCGGTTTACGCTGCTGCTTTACTTTCATCGAAGTCTTTGCCATAAAACTCCCCTCCTACTTCATAAACGGCATATTGAACAGTCTCAGCAGTTCTCTTGCTTCTTCGTCTGTCTTTGCGGTCGTGACGAAAATCACGTCCATGCCGCGTACCTTGTCTACCTTGTCATACTCGATTTCCGGGAAGATCAGCTGCTCTTTGATGCCAAGCGCGTAATTGCCTCTGCCATCGAATGCGTTCGGGTTTACACCGCGGAAGTCACGCACGCGCGGAAGAGCAAGATTGATCAGGCGGTCTACGAAGTCGTACATCTTCTCTCCGCGAAGAGTCGTCTTGCATCCGATCATCATGCCCTCTCTGATCTTGAAGTTTGCCACGGAATTTTTTGCCTTCGTCTTTACAGCCTTCTGTCCGGTGATCGTCTCCATATCCTGTACGGCGGAGTCAAGGAGCTTTGCGTTTTCTTTTGCCTCGCCAACGCCCATGTTGACAACAACCTTCTCAAGCTTCGGCACTTCCATGATGTTTTTGTATCCGAATTTTTTGATCATAGCGTCTACGATCTCATTTTTATACTGTTCTTTCAGTCTGCTCAACGTTGCACCCTCCTCTCCTGATTAGTCGATCACTTCGCCGGTGGTCTTCGCCACGCGGACTTTCTTGTCGCCATCCATCTTAAAACCGATTCTGGTCGGGCGGTTCTTATGATAGTACATTACGTTGGATGCATCAAGAAATGCTTCTTTCTCGATGATACCGCCGTTCTGATCCATCGCTGACGGCTTTGTGTGCTTCTTTACTTTATTGACGCCCTCAACAAGAACCTTGCCGTCCTTTACAGCCAGAACCTTGCCGCTCTTGCCTTTTTCTTTGCCGGCGATCACAATCACCATATCGTCTCTTTTAATCTTGTTCATGTCCTGGATCCTCCTTACAATACTTCCGGAGCCAGAGATACGATCTTCATGAACTTCTTGTCACGAAGCTCACGAGCTACCGGCCCAAAAATACGGGTTCCACGCGGAGTGAGGTCATCCTTGATGATGACAGCCGCATTCTCGTCAAATCTGATGTAGGAACCGTCTTTGCGTCGAATGGATTTCACCGTACGCACCACGACAGCTTTTACCACATCACCTTTTTTTACAACACCACCGGGCGTCGCATCTTTGACCGTAGCAATAATCACATCGCCGACAGTCGCATATCTTCTGGTAGAACCGCCTGTAACACGGATGCACAGAATCTCTTTCGCACCAGTATTATCAGCGACTCTGAGTCTGGATTCCTGCTGAATCATGCCGATAACCTCCTATTTATTTAACCTTTTCAACGATCTCGACAAGTCTCCATCTCTTATCCTTAGAGAGCGGTCTTGTCTCCATTACCTTTACTGTATCGCCGATGTTGCACTCGTTGTTCTCATCGTGTGCCTTCAGCTTGTAGGTCTTTTTAACGATCTTATTGTAAAGCGGGTGTCTTACATGGTCTTCCACGGCTACGACAATTGTTTTGTCCATTTTGTCGCTGACAACCTTGCCCGTACGGGTTTTTCTAAGATTTCTTTCCACGGAAATTCTCCTTTCTTCTCCTCTGATCCGGATGATTACGCGTTCGCCTTTTCTGTGATAACAGTCTGAATTCTTGCGATGTTCTTGCGAACCTCTTTGATCCGGCCTGTGTTATCCAGCTGGTTTGTCGCGTTCTGGAATCTCAGATTGAAAAGCTCTTTTTTGGCGGCCACCAGTTCTTCCTGTAATTCTGCCGCGGTTTTGGTCTGTAAACTATCTACATACTTCTTACTCTTCACTGTTATCACCGCCTTCTAAGTCTGCACGAGAA
>JAJBVE010000152.1 GCA_020859995.1 Clostridiales bacterium | reverse complement strand
AGGGTGTAAAATCATGAAAAGATATCTATACGACAAACACATGTTTTTCAAATAGATCGAGTACATAATTATTAAAAAAATTTGGTCTTACCCGAGCATTCGATCTGATTTGAAAAACATGAAGTTTATGCTTATATAGGATCGAACACATTTTATTCAGAATATACGAGGAGGTATTTTATGGAAAAAAATTTGACTTATAGTGAGCAGGTGAATGTTGACAATGTGCTTCGGCTACGGGAGGTTCTGAAGACTTTGCCGGGATTTGCAAAGGATTATTTTCGCGCGATTGAGCCGACGACATCTACGCGAACGCGCATTTCTTATGCATATGATATCCGGATTTTTTTTCAGTTTCTTGTTACGGAAAATCCAGTTTTTAGAGATAAAGATATCACAACGCTATCGATTGATGTGCTGGATCAGCTGCAGGCTTTGGATATTGAGGAATATCAGGAATATCTGAAGGTTTATTCGGATCCGGAGAATCATATCGTCACTAATGGGGAACGCGGACTGAAGCGCAAAATGTCAGCTCTGCGCAGTTTTTACGCATATTATTATAAGAGGGAAATGATTCATACAAACCCAACGCTTCTTGTTGACATGCCCAAGCTTCATGAAAAAGAAATTATTCGTCTGGATCCGGATGAAACAGCAAGCCTGCTGGACTATATCGAACACTGTGGTGATTCATTGACCGGCCAGAAGAAAATCTATTATGAAAAAACAAAAGTTCGAGATCTGGCAATTGTGACTTTGCTGCTCGGGACGGGTATTCGTGTCTCTGAATGTGTTGGTCTTGATGTAAATGATATTGATTTTAAGAATAATGGAATACGCGTCGTCCGAAAAGGAGGATCGGAAATGATGGTATATTTTGGCGAGGAAGTTGAAGAAGCGTTGCTTAAGTATCTTGAAGCCCGAAAAGCAATTACTCCCATTGCCGGCCATGAAAACGCTCTCTTCTATTCCACACAGCGGCGCAGGATCGGGGTTCAGGCAGTTGAAAATATGGTAAAAAAGTATGCCAGAGAAGTCACTACCACAAAAAAAATTACACCTCACAAGCTTCGCAGTACCTATGGTACTACTTTATACAGGGAAACCGGAGATATTTATCTGGTAGCGGATGTTCTCGGTCACAAGGATGTCAATACGACCCGTAAACATTACGCGGCGATGGATGATGACCGCCGTCGCACGGCTGCCAGTGCGGTGAAGCTTCGTAAGGCATGATCAGGTAACAATTAATATTAGTTAACATAATTAGTTTCCGTAAACTACGAGCATCAACTCTCCAGAAGGATTGTGAATGGTCCATCATTACAAAGACTGACATTCATTTTTGCCCCAAAGACACCTTTTTCAACTTTAGGGATGGATTTTTTGCATTCTGTAATAATGTATTCATATAGTTCCTCTGCTATTTTAGGATCACCGGCTTCCACAAAGGATGGACGATTGCCCTTTACGCAATTTGCGTAGAGGGTAAATTGAGATACCAGAAGTAAGGCACCGTTTACATCCCTTAAAGATAAATTTATTTTTCCATTTTCATCCGGAAAGATACGTAAACCAATCAGCTTTTTTACCAGTTTGTCCGCGTCTGCGCGTGTATCATTCTGTCCCACGCCAATAAAGACCAGGAATCCTTTTTCAATTGCCCCTGCAATATCACCGTCAACTTCCACAGATGCACGGGAGACTCTTTGAATGACAAATTTCATTTTTTCACCTCTTTTTCTAAAATGAACTACTATCTCTGGATTATTGGATTTTGCCTCAGCAAATATATATTCATAACGTTTTATATTTCTCAAAAAGGATATGTACTGCTGTATTTTAAATTGGCTTCTTCAGCTGTTTCAGAAGCATTTGAAAATAATCCGGAAGCGGTGCCACAACCTCCAGATACTCTCCTGTCCTCGGATGAATGAGACCAAGGGTCATGGCATGCAGCGTCTGGCCCTGAAGCTCTGGAAACGGACACTTTGCCGGCCCATAGAGGGGATCGCCCAGAATCGGATGCCCGATACTCTTCATGTGCACCCGAATTTGATGGGTGCGTCCGGTCTCCAGCTGACATTCGATATAGGTATACGAAGGAAATTGTTCCAGGACATGATAGTGTGTGACAGCATCCTTTCCATTAGGTACATTTACCGCCATTTCTTTTCTTCGCTGCGGGTGACGCCCGATTGTCGAGCGGACTGTTCCGTCTTCCATGAGCTGTCCGTGAACAATTGCGCGATATTTTCGTGTAATAGAATGCTCCTTAAGCTGTGCCGCCACGGCTCGATGAGCGAAATCATTTTTACAGATCACCAAAGAACCTGTGGTATCACGGTCAATACGATGGACAATACCAGGACGCAGTACACCATTGATGCCGGAAAGACTGTTCTTGCAATGATACAGCAGAGCATTCACCAGGGTGCCGCTATAATGGCCTGGGGCAGGGTGGACAACCATCCCCTTTGGCTTATTCACAATGATCAGATCTTCGTCTTCATAGAGGATATCAAGCGGAATATTTTCCGGACTCACATCCAGATCCTGATCTGGAGGGAAATCCACGCATATCAAGTCTGCTTCGGAAAGCTTTTGTCCTGGTTTGGCCGTTTTTTCGTTTACAGTTACAAGGCCATCCCGAATCAGCCCCTGAAAAAATGATCGTGAGAGATCTTCATAATGCGCAGAAAGCAAAACATCCAGGCGTTCTCCACTCTCCATCGCAGTAACGCAGAAATTTTCCATTGATATGTTCCTTCCCTCCGCATGTTGTTGATCTTCGATTTCTATTGGTCCTGTTTTCGAAATTTCAGGAATTCAAATTCCTCGGTTCGATAAACTGTGAATAATAACAAAACCGCAAGTCCAGCCCCGATACATACATAGCAGTCAGCGATATTGAATATTGGAAAGTCAATCAGGGAAAAATAAAGAAAATCAATCACATATCCTCGCGCAAGCCGGTCAATCATATTGCCTGCTGCGCCAGCAGTAATGAGAATACACACAAAACGCAACGGGTAAAAAGCTTTGTCAAGCGGGAGCCGACAATATACATAGACAGCGAAAGAAGCGATGAGCAGTGCAATGATAATGAAGAAAACCTGACAATTATCCAGTATGCCGAAAGCTGCGCCCCGGTTTTCAAGATAATATAATTCAAAGACATCATTAATCAGTGAAACACCAGAGGTCCCGGCAAGATATATATAAGCAAGATATTTTGAAATCTGATCCACAGCCAGAAATAGTACGAAGCAAACGCTGCCAAGTACAAGTATACTTTTTTTATTTCCCATATACTGACCCCATGGAATCACCATCATAGCGAATAAAATTGATAGCTTCCTCCATCTCAGCTTCTGTCACATCGGAAACCACGACTGCGTGGCCGAGTTTTTCCAGAAGAACGAATCGAATCTTGCCGGCATCCATCTTTTTGTCCTTTTTGGAAGCGTCAATAATCTCCCGCGCGGTAGGACCTTCAAAGGAAATAGGCAGATAAAAGCCAACGTTGATATCCCGTATTTCGTAGAATTCGTCTTCCTCGATCATTCCACGTTTCCAGGAAATATAGGCTGCAGCAACCGTGCCAAGGGCAACACATTCGCCGTGGAGAAGTTCAAAATTTTTCAGCTTTTCAATAGCATGTCCGATTGTATGACCAAAATTCAGAAGAGCTCGCTCTCCCGTCCTCTCTTTTGGATCTTTTTCCACGATATACTTCTTCAGTTCACAGCTTCTGGCCACCATAATCAGTAAAACGGAAAACTTGCGGTCTTCTATATCACTCATATGGTCCAGAGTCCATTCATAATAGTCAGCGTCCAGGATCAGACCATGTTTCAGTAACTCCCCCATACCGCTTGCAAACTGGTTATCCGGAAGGGTATGCAGAGTTTTGATGTTAATATAAACGAGTGCAGGCTGATGAAATGCCCCAACCATATTTTTATAGCAGTCAAAATCCACTCCTGTCTTGCCGCCGATGCTGCTGTCAATCTGAGAAAGCAAGGTGGTAGGTACCTGAATAAAACGGATTCCCCGCAGATAGGTTGCCGCGGCAAAACCGGTCAGATCGCCAACCACTCCTCCTCCGAGGGCAATCAGGTAATCATGGCGGTCAAAACCAGCCTGAATCAGAAGTTCATATAACTCCTTCACATGGTCAAGGGTTTTGTGAGACTCGCCGGCGGGCAGCTCATAAGAAATCAAAGTGGCGCAGCAGTCATTTACAGCCTGCTTTACCGATTCCAGATACAAAGGCCCCACGTTGGAATCCGTTACAATACAAATTCGATGTCCTTCGCATCCAAGCGTCTTTAAATATTTACTAAGTTTCTGAAAGGAATCCTGCAGGCAAATGATGTAAGGCGCATTGCCCTCTGTCTGAACCGTAATTTCCATACCAGTCCTGTATTTTCCAGTATTCATGATATAAGTTTCTCCTTTTCCAATTAATACTGTCAAACGCTTCTTACAGCGATCCTTTCATGTTTCCTTTTATAGAAATTATGAGAAGAAAACCGCTTCTCATAATCCTCCAGAATCTGACGATTCTGTCGCTAACTTATCGGTTCAGAGTACGCAAGCGTCCTTCTACGCTCCGCTTCGGTCGGCGCTAAACGGACATCCACTGGATGTCCAGCGCCATTCCGATAAGTTAGATTACACGATCCAAACAGATGCAACCGCGGCAAATTTCATGAATCTCGGCTATACATATTTCTCTAATTCGGCGTACATTCGCCCTTTCCGGCTTTGTCCGCCAGTACCTTTATAGCGAAAACGCCCTTTCCCATGCACAGAGACCAGATCATTTTCTTTTAAAGTATATCCATTGGAAGTAGTCATTTTTCCGTTAACGAATACATCCCCATGCTCGATCAACGAAAGCAGACTGCTTCTCGACGCGCCAAAGGCAAGAGCGAGCATAGCGTCAAGCCGAATTGAGGCAACACTTCCGCGAATCAACTGAGTGGAAGGCGTATAGGAAAAATGATCCATTTTACAAACTGAACAGGTAATCTGTGTATGCCTGACCTGCGTCAGTTCCTGACATATCATGTCGGAAAACCGTGAAGAGCAGAATAACCAAGCTTCTTTGTCTGTGACAGCGATATCTCCTGTAGTCGCCCGGTCAATTCCAAGATGCATCAAGGCTCCAAGAACATCCCGGTGGCTGAATGCCTCAGCGAATTTGGGACTGCGCGGCTGAATATGAATACAATGAATCGGATAAACGATTCCTGATGGGGATACAGTACAGTAATCATCTGTGCCTGGTTCTTCCCCCTGCGGGACATCCGGTATAAATGCGGCTATACAGCGTTCAGATTCCGAATAACCGCCAAATGTTTCCCCTCGTATCCCGGAGAATTTATTTAATGTCTGATGAAAAATGCTCTGCTCATTCAGGTTCAGAAAATCAGAATACATCACACATCCTCTCTTCCGGGAGGTCATTGCGAGATCCTGAAATCTTTTTATGATGAAATCCTCTTTTTCCATAACTGTCAGCTAAAAGGAAGTACCAAAAGACGGTACATCATAGGAGGTTCCTACCATCTCCTGGAAATCCCCGGAGATATCCACATTCGGCGGTGTGATAATAAATATATAATTGCTGACCTTCTGAAGCTTGCCATGAATTGCGTAGCATGAGCCGCATGCAAAGTCAATAATCCGCTGAGCAAGTTCAAAATCGATTCCTTCCATATTTAATATGACGGTACACTCATCAAGAAGAGTTTCTGTTACTTCACGAGAATCTTCAATATTTTTTGGCTTGATAACACAGACCTCCATGCCGCCCGATCTTCTGCTCATGCTGCTTCCAGTGCGCATGGGCGAAATCTTACTGCTGCGTGTCGTGGAACGCTGTTGTCTGCCCTGTTTTACTGACTGAGTCTGCGTGGAAGCAGCCTCTTCCCTGGCAGTCTGCTCTAAACTGTCAGCATCTGGAGACTGACGGTCTAAATCGATGTCTCTATCTTTGAACTTTCTCGAAATCCGTTTTTTCGGACGTACCTCTTCTGGTTCATCGTAACTTTCTTCTTCCGGATCATCCAGAAATTCTTCCTCGAGAACGTCATCATTCATCTTCATTACATTAAGAAACTTGTCAATAACACTCATTTTATTGTCTCCCTATATAAGCTCAATCTGTACGTATGTCGAAACCGTCATCCCAGGGCAGTTTCCATTACCGCGCGCCGAATATGCCGGTACCCACACGTACCATCGTAGCCCCTTCTTCTATAGCCACTTCGAAATCTCCCGTCATGCCCATACTGAGACTGCACATATTCACATTATCAATGTTTTTACTCTGAATGTCAACAAATAATTTTTTCATATCCCGGAAGTATCCGCGATTATTCTCCGCCTGTTCCGTATAGGGCGCAATCGTCATCAGGCCCTCAACACGGATCCCCTCAAAACGGGCTGCCTGCCTGACAAAATCTTCCGCATCTTCTGGCATGATACCATATTTCGAGGCCTCTTTCGCCATATTTACTTCAATCAGTACAGGCATAACCCGCCCACATTTAAGCGCCGCCCGGCTGAGCTCTTCCGCAAGATGAAGCGAATCCAGAGAATGCACCATACATGCGCGTTCAATAATATATTTGATTTTATTGGTTTGCAAATGGCCGATCATATGCCAGCGGATATCCTCCGGAAGAGACGAATATTTATCACGAATCTCCTGCGGATGATTTTCCCCGAAATCACGAACACCTTCCTCGTAAGCTTCTCGGATCATTTCTACCGGTTTGTATTTACTGACCGCGACCAGACGGACTTCTTCTCTGCTTCGTCCGGCTCGTGCACATGCTTTCAAAATACGTTCTTCAACATCCTGTAAATTTTCCTTTAGCATTCAACTATCACCTCATAAAGATAATTTGGCCTGCAGAGCTGCTGGTCTACGGCACCAGGCGCATGACAGCGCGGCTGTCTGATTTCCACATGCACCTGTGCGCATATATATATTAATAAACAATCTGATCATCCGTTACCTGGGAGGCATCAAGGGCGATATAGTCATATGCGGCAAGACCATACGTGTTGTTGCTCTCGACAATGCAATACTCTTCATTCTGATCAATAATTGTAATTTCACGAAATACAGCGTATCCCTTATTGATGTTGTAAACTCCGTAAAGAGTCTCAACATCACTCTCAGAAAGCCGTTTTCTTGTCGTAGAACCCTTTATGCGCAGATAGTCATCCTCCGAAAGCAATTCCTTATCCACCCAGTAATATCCATCCGAATGGCTATAGACAGTAGCTGTCACATAGCTGATTGTAGACGAACCATCCTCCGAAAAACTCTCCACCATCAGGGAAATTTCATCATCTGTATTATCATTTACGATAACGTATTCCTCCGGAATCTTATAAAAAGATCGGGAAGAAATTGCGGAAATCGGAACCTTCAGGCCGGATTTTTTATTCATTACAAGCTCAATTTCCAGATATCGATCTGTTACATAACGCACCAGAGAATTATCCAGAGTAATTTTGCCAAACAATTCATCTCCATTACTGATAATCGAAAACGAAGAGGTAAATGTGACATTATCCTTCAGAAAGCGAAACTTAATGGTAGTAGAATCCGCCAATTCCGTGGCAAGGCTGTCGTCAAGGGGAAAATAAAGTGCCCAATCTTCACTGGTGACAAGTTTAAAAAGCGCGTCTCCCGCGGAAACTGTATTCTGCCCCCGAAGATTCGTCACGGAATAATTGCTCTGTAAAAACATGGAGGAAGTCAGCTCAGACTCTTCCGTATCCTCAAAACCGTCAATTTTATATAGGACAAATCCCGAAACCGATGCGTAACAGGCATTGCGTGTAGTAGAGGAAGTGTCGGAATTTTCTTCTACCACTTCTGAGATCAGACCTTCCACACTGGACTTCAGATCATATGCCTTTTGGAAGTTGTCCGCAGTAAAATTAATCGTAAAACTGGATAGCAGTTCACGCAGTCTGTTTTCATCATCTGAGGTCATTGAAAAATCACTGACGGACTGCACTATACTGCTGCCGGACTCGTCAATCGCGCAGACTGTGCTGCCTGCAGATGCCTTGGCACCTTCGCGTTCAAAGTAGCGGACGCTGCCAGATTGTGTGGCAGTAACAATCGTTTCCTCTCTGAGAGCAAGTGCCTCATATCTGTAATTGCCTGAAATAGTACCTTTTTTTACCTCATAAGAGGTGATGTGGGTCTCCGTGGCATACATCACCATCATAATAATCATGTAAACAAATACAAGGCTAAACAGCAATGTCCCAATGTTAAAATAATGATAGCGCCTGTATTTGGTTATTTTCTTCTTTTTATGTTTCGCCAAGAAAGTAACCCTCTCTCTCAAATACCCTTTTGTATCTCACACATAAAATATCATAAAATCATTGTATGTCCGTACTCGCTATGTGAGTATGAACGAAGGCCGCGCCCAATCGCGAAGCGATTTAATTTGCGTAACTCCCAGTATTGTATCATGTTCCTGGAACTGACACAAGCAGTTTTGCATAAAAAAACACGAAATGGTTATGCTATGGTGGACATCCGTAAACGGGCTCAGTTCGTTTACCATGCTTATAATTAAGGAAAGGAGCGGGCAAATCATTATGAGTAAAGGTTTTGATTATACGGCGATCACACTGGTTATCATTGGAGCAATTAACTGGGGGCTGATCGGATTTTTTCGGCTGGATCTGGTAAATCTGATTTTTGGTAATATGACATGGCTGTCCAGGCTCATTTACGCATTAGTCGGTCTGGCCGGATTGTATCTGCTGAGTCTCTATGGACGTGTCACTTCATTCGGCAAAAGTGAGTAATTGAAATCTGGCAGCCGGGAGTTCATATTCCTGTATGACGCGTCTGGGAGCCGGAAATAGTTCCTGCATTGCCATGCGAAACACGGCGGTCAGAGAAACAATTTCCCTGACCGCCGCACCCTATGTAGCTTTCTTAAAAGAAAATAACATGATAATTTTCGTCAAATCATACTAATATCTATGATACTATATGGGGACTTAAACGAAATTCTGGCGAGCATCATTACCATTATTCATTTACAGCTCCGCAATAATATTCTCCTTAAAGCTTTCATCAATATCATCAGCCTGCAGTGAAATACTGACGATAAAGGATACATCGAATTTTTTTCCGATCTCCAGCAGAGTTTTCAGAATCGCGTTTGCCTCATCAGGCGTTTCTGCCTTCGCAATAGTAAGGAAACTGTCCAGATACATCTGCTCAAGGTCGTGATCCTGTGAAATAATCCCATATATAAAACCTATAAATTCTTCGCTGGATTTTAAATCAAAACCAGAAATGTCAATTAATCGAACCTTATTGTTCAGTTCATACATATGCTGTGCATTTTTGTCAAGATACACGATACTGCCATGTGCCATCTTAATCTCGGTATTTGCCTTGTCGAGCAGTACCTTTGTTTTGCCTTTCCCTTTATTGCCTAAGATTAACTGTATCATGGGCATCTCCTCCTTATTATAGCGGATATATTTTCTTTCGTGGATTCATTATAGTCTATTTGTCCGGAAAATACAACACTAATTTTTTATTAGCTCTAACAGGCCGTTCATCTCTGAATACAGAGTATCCTTGGATTCTGAATGCAGGATAATCGCCAGATAGGGGTTTCCATAGAGATCCTTTGCCAGCAGAGCCAGACAGGCACCTGCGTCATTTGTTGTACCAGTCTTTCCGCCATAGACGATGACCCCATCAGGAGCTGTGGCTTCTCCAGTAAAATACTGGTTCGTGGAATCCCAGGTAACCGCTACCGCATTACCGTCCGCGTTCGTATATTCCGCGTAATAATTCTCGCGATTGATGATATCCATGAAGGTATCATATTGCATGGCCGCGTTAAAGATCAGGTAAATATCATAAACGGTTGTGTAATGATCGGAGTCCGTCAGACCATGAGGATTTGTAAAATGCGTTCCCGTCGCGCCAAGAGACGCGGCCTCCTCATTCATTAATTCTACAAAGGCATCCACACTGCCGGCAATATGTTCGGCAATTACCATAGCGGCGTCGTTTCCGGACACGACCATCATCCCGTAAAGCAGCTGCCGCAGAGACAGAACATCTCCCACTTTCAGATCAGCGACGGAAGAGCCTTCCTCAATATCAAGCGCCGTACTTGTGACAGTCACCTGGTCGTCAAGGTTTCCATATTTCAAGGCGACAAGCGCAGTCATCACTTTCGTGATACTGGCTGGAGAACGCTTCGTAAACACGTCTTTTGCGTATAGAGTTTCCTGTTCGTTGATATCAAACAAAGCTGCTGCATAGGCATCCAGCGAAACAGCTGAAGTATTGACGTCTTCAGTGAGCACACAAAGATCAGCCGCGTATCCATCCTCCGTATTGTCCAGTTCCTCCAGAATAGATCCCAGACCATATATAGAATCCGTACTATTGTAAGCATAAGATAACGTGTAATCATGGGAACGAAAAACCAGATAATAGACAAGAAAAGCCATACTTGCGGTCAGCAAAAGAAGAAGCGCAAGGGTGGCCGCCAGACGGCGGTTCCTCTTTTTTTCCTGTCTTTCCTGCTCAAGAATTCTCGCCCACTCTCTCTCGGTATAGCCTAGTTTTAAGCGGGCGTCTCCATTATCTGTACATTTCACGCCACTCAAGATCTCCTTTTTCCAGTGATTTTAAAAGCATCTCAGCTGAAGCAATATTTGTAGCCAAAGGCACATTATGAACATCGCAAAGGCGAATTACCTTGTTGATATCCGGCTCGTTCGGTCTTGCTCCCAAAGGATCGCGAAAGAAAATCATCAAGTCAATCTGGCCCTGTTCAATCATCGCTCCGAGCTGCTCTTCTCCTCCAATATGTCCGGCAAGAAGTTTATGGATGTTCAGCCCGGTTGCCTCTTCAATCAATCGTCCGGTAGTGCCAGTCGCGTAAAGCTGATTTTTTGCGAGAATGCCGCGGTAAGCAATACACAGATTCTGCATCAGTTTTTTCTTTGCGTCATGTGCGATAAAAGCTACATTCATGTTTGTTTCCCCCTTTTTGCATGCTGCATATATATTCTTGTTCATTACAGGCTGTAACCGCAAAACAACCAGCTACGATACCCTGATAACCGCGTCCATCGGCTGCTGCCCGCAAAACTGATCACCAGCTGCTAATATTTCTTAGCCTGAAGACCAACATTTAATACAAAACCGATGCCAATACAAAAGCTGACCAGTGAAGTCAGTCCATAGCTGACAAAAGGCAGTGTCAGACCAGTGTTCGGTAACAATCCCGTCGCCACGGCAATATTTACAAAGCTCTGAATGGAAACAAGGAAGCCTACACCACACGCAATCAGCGTCCCGGACAGGGTCCGGGCCTTTCTGGCTGTCAGAAAACATTCAAGCGAGATCAGTAACTCCAGAAGAACAATAATGCAGCAGCCGATAAAGCCAAGCTCTTCCCCGGCTACAGCGAAAATAAAGTCCGTCTGATCCTGAGAGACAAAGCCTCCGTTTTTAACAGACTCCACATCATCATTGTCAAGTCCTTTGCCATAAAGCTGCCCGGAGGCAATCGCTTTGATGGAATTCTGCTGCTGCATCGAGTCAGATGGATACTCGTCCGGATACAGCCAGGCGTAGATTCTGGTCAGCTGGTAATCCTGTATCAGCGACTGTTCTGGCTGCATGATAAGACTAATAAATATAACTCCAATCGGAATGCATATAACCAGTATACCCAAAATAATTTTGTAGCTCAGTCCCGCAGTAAAAATAATGGCGCAGAACACCAGGGCGAGTACAATCGTTGTGGAAAGATCCGGCTCCCTCAGAATCAGAAAAAGAGGAATTCCGATCAAGATCACAGAAGTCAGGATCGTGCGTAAGGTATTAATTTTTTCTTCACGATCCTCAAAAAAACGCGCGAAAAACAGGATCAGCATAATCTTCGCTATATCTGAAGGCTGAAATCGAAACCCGCCGATGGTCAGCCATCTGGTCGCGCCGCCGCCGGAGGAACCCAGGCTGCTGACAATTACCAGCAGGAGAAGGATAATAGCTCCCAGATAAATAAACCAGTTGAAATTCAGAATCCAGGTATAATCCATCAGGGAGAACACAATCATCAGAATCATGCCAAGCACAAGTCCGAGAATCTGTCTGGACATATAGTCCGCCTCCGCGCTGCCTACAACCATAATGCCAAGAATTGATAGAATCAGCACCCATAAAATCAGGCGAAAATTGTAATTACTTAATTTGTATTGTCTTAACATCCGACATTCCCCGTTTCTTATATAGAAAAGAGAGACGTACTTCCATTCCGTCATCTATGTGAAAATATTTTGAAAGCACATCCACAAGCTCTTTTTGCATCTCGGCGATCAGCTCTGGATTGTGTTCTAAACGATCAGCCGACACGGCAAGCCGTGCGCGTGTTTTCGCTATTTCTCCTGACGTAAGCAAACCATTTTTTGAATATTTATTCATTTACGTCTCCTGCCCCGTCCAGTAGTGCTGTCAACTTTGTTTTCTGCCTAATGCCTCAGCTATTCTGTGGAAGAGTCCGACATGCTCAGTCATGTGCAGCAGAGGAACCGTTTCACCGAGAATTCTCCGGGAAATATTCATATACGCGCTGCCAGCCAGCGCGCTGCTGCCAAGGACCGGCTCCCCATGATTGGAAGCGATAACAACACTTTCCTCGTCCGGCACAGCTCCGATCAGGCTGACTGATAGTATATCCAGCACATCTTCCACAGACATCATTTCTCCCCGTCTGACCATATCCATACGGATTCGGTTGATAATCAGATCCGTTTTGCGGATGCCGGCAGATTCCAGCAGTCCGATGATGCGATCCGCGTCCCTGATCGCGGAAACTTCCGGTGTGGTAACGACAATCGCCCGGTCAGCCGCGGCAATCGCGTTGCGGAAGCCCTGCTCAATCCCGGCAGGACAGTCCATAATAATATAATCAAAGTTTTGCCGAAGCGTGTCCGCAAGCTTAATCATCTGCTCAGGAGTGACCGCACTTTTATCCCGGGTCTGCGCGGAAGGAAGCAGATAGAGTCCAGAATAATGGCGATCTCGGATCAGTGCCTGCTTTACCCGGCAGTTGCCCTCTATCACGTCCACAAGATTATAAATAATGCGGTTTTCAAGTCCCATCACGACATCAAGGTTTCTCAGGCCGATGTCGGTGTCTACCAGCACGACTTTTTTATTAAGCCGAGCCAGTCCAGCTCCGATATTCGCGGTGGAAGTAGTCTTCCCAACGCCCCCTTTTCCAGATGTAATTACGATCACTTCGCTCATAACAGGTCCTCCTCAAAGATTTTGCGAAATACTCAGGACAGCACGCATGTGAAGAGAAAATCTGCCAGCCTGCTGTTCTAAATCGTCACGGCTGCGTGAGATACTCACACATCGTTTCTTTCGTAATTGATTTCATCTGAAGATGATTATCCTTAATAAAAAGAATTTTGGGCTCAATTGGATATACTCCAGGATCCTTTTTTTTCACAATCGCGCTTCTGGCGGAAAATCCGGCAATCTTCGCAAGCGCAGGCTTCATGGTAAGGGCGGCAATAAAGCAGCCAGGATCGCCGCCGGCTCCGGCACAGACATTTCCCATGCAGCAGCCAAGAATTACGATATTTCCCTTCGAAGTTACGGTTGCTCCCGGATTGACATCACCTAAAATGACGATACTTGTCTCCACTTCCAGGGAATGTCCAGTGCTTAGCGTTCCCCGGTAAAAGAGTTCTTCCTCTTCTTTCTTTTTTTCCAGGGAATGCATAACGGCTTCTTTGTAATATTCAGCCGAGTCTTTGTCCTCGTCTACAATGCAGACAATCTGTATGGAAGAATTCTGTACAATTGCCTCCACGAGCTGCAGTTCCTGCGCTTTTGTAAGAGACCGTCCCCGAAATGTCAGAGCCAGTTTGGCGTGTTTAAAAAAGTCAGCAGACGCGCCAAACTTTTCTCCCACCGCCACAAGGAGCTCTTCAAAGGGAAGAGCGGGTGATAAATTCACAATAAGCCCGTGCGGGTTGCTTTTTAAAATGACTGCGCTCTGTTTCATACGCTCTCTTCTTTCTTTCACGAAATCTGCTCAGTCTTCCCACTCAGTATCTGTATCTACCGTATAGGCATGTCCTGTAATCAGGGTATCTTCGTCATCAATTCCGTAATAATAGGAAATGACATTTCGCGCGAGAGTCGCCGCGTTAGCGGAAGTGTAGCCGTTCGCGATCCTCACGACAATGCCGATCTCAGGGTTATCATAAGGGGCATATCCAATAAAAGTCGCGTGGTTCGGCTGACTGGTCGTGATCTGTGTCGTACCGGTTTTGCCTGCCACTTCTACGCCAGTAAATCCTGAGAATGAATCATGATTTTTCACCATTCCGCGCATGCCGGCATGGATTGCATCCCAAAGCTCGTCGCTTAATTCCACTGTACTCCCTACTTCCGGCTCGTTCTCTTCCAGCACGCTGCCCGATGAATCGGAGGTATATTTAACAAGTGTCAGATAATAGCTGGTGCCGCTGTTGGCAATCGTATTGACATAACGGGCCAGCTGAGTAGCCGTATAAGTATGGTTTGACTGCCCCATCGCCGCCTGCGGAGACGCGCTGGTCGCGAAATGCGGAGAGGTCTCCGATACTTCAATACCGGATTTTTCCGTAAGTCCAAACATCGCGGCATATTTTTTTAAGAGCTCGATTCCCGCGTCATCGCTGTAGGTCCCGGACAAAGCACTGAGACGATATCCGACCATATTAAAATAATAGTTACAGGACTCTGTAATGGCAGTCTGCAGGGTAATTGTACCGTGGCCATACTCATTCCAGCAATTGATCACCGGGTCAACCAAATCGAAGGTACCTGTACAGGTGATCCCCTCGTTGATGGTAACGACTCCTTCGCTGACGCCGGCGGCAGCCGACACAATCTTGAAAGTGGAACCAGGCGCTATGGATTCCTGTGTCGCGCGGCTGTAGAAAGGTGATGAACTGTTGTTGATCAGCGAATAGTAATAATCATCATCCATATCATTCGCCAGGCGGTTATTATCGTAGCCCGGATAACTGACACAGGCCAGCACCTCGCCGGAATTGACATCTGTGATTACAACGGCTCCAGAACATGGAGTCAGACCAAGCTGAGAAGGCGTAATCTCCAGGTTATAGATCTTGTCCATCAGGAAGGTATAGCCGCTCAAAGCACCGCTCTGCAGCCGTTCGTACTGGCTTGTATTCATATCCAGCACTCCCTGGTCAAAGAGCAGCATACAGATCTGCTCACCGGTAATACGCTGGTCTTTGAGCATGTAGCGGTACACCAGACGGCAGAAGTCGTCGTCTTCATAAAGATAATCGGCGATATAATCCGCAATAGCGGAATACATCTCGTCCGAATCCAGATACTCACTGTCCACATTCAGCTTTGAGACGTCAATCCAGTTCTGCGAAATCGCGTAGGTCAGATACTCCTTGAGACTGATGGAAGAGTCCTCCGTCCAGGCAATGTAGGTGGCATCCGTCTTGTCTATAGCTTCCTCATTCAAAATGCCTGTGTCTTCCATCAGCATATCATTGACGATGTAGGAAACATAGACCTGGAATTCATCATCCAGATCTGTATACACTGTCGGATCTTCGGAGAGCAGCTCCTGCCGGATCACGGAGAAAATTTCCGAGGCCTTTGTCAGAAAGGCCTGATAAACCGTCTGTTCATTTTCCGTCGCGTCTGAAGATTTCAGATGGCTGACACTTAAGATATTATTTTCAAACAAAGCATAATACAGGTCATAGTAGGCGATATACACTTCGTCCGCCGAAGTCAGGTTTTCCGTATTGTATTCTTCGACAGGGATTACCTTGGTGTAGAGTATGCCGGCTATCTCCTGCTCCAGCATCTGGTAGGCGGCCTGCTGTAATTCTACGTCAATCGTCAGATATAGGTCATTGCCGGCCTGCGCGTCCACATGGGAAATGATTTCCTGCGTCTGTCCGACATTGTTCACATAAAGCTGTTCATACCCCTTTGTTCCCTGCAGAGTGGTTTCAAAGACACTCTCCAGGCCTGATTTTCCGACGATATCCGTGGCAGTGTATTCACTGTTGATTTCCTGCAGCTCTTCGAGTTCTTCCGAGGAAACCTGCCCGGTATAACCGATCAGAAGTGACATGCATTCCGCATAATCATAGACGCGGATGTATTCTTCCGAAATATCAATTCCAGGATAGTCTGATATATTTTCCAGAATACGGGAAACAGTCTGGTCGCTTACGCCCTCCGCGATCGTGACAGCCTGATACCGCTGGTAACTGTAAGTAGCGATGCTGGCCCGAAGCGCTACAAGTTGGAGCAGCTCCTTATCCGTGTAGGTCATAGGCAGGTCATATTCTTCGCGCTCCGCATCTGTAATAGAATCGTCCAGAATGCCGTATCCCGTGATTCCATAATCATTGCTGCCAGAACTGCTCAGAATATTCATCAGTTCGGACGCCTCGATATTCAGCTGTTCCGCCGTAAGATCACTGATATTGGATTCTCCAAAAATATCCGCCTTAAACCGGTTCAGCGTGTATCCGCTTGAATTATAATACCAGGTACCGTCTTCGTCGAGTGAAATCTTAAAATCCTCAACAACGGAGTCCACGGAATCGCCTTCCTCTTCAATCAGCTTAATGATATGATAAAGGGTACTGTTGATGGAAAGATTCTTTTCCTTTGTCGTATCATAAGTCTGATCATCCTCGAATGTGACGCAATTCGAGATTTCATTGTAAGCGAGAGGCACACCATTACGGTCGTAAATATTGCCGCGCGCGCTGCTGATCGTTTTTTCTTTCAGGATGGAGAGCGAAAAATTCTCCTGGTAGGACTCGCCCATTACAATCTGCAGGTAAAAAAGCCTTTGCACGAGCAGAGACACGAGCAGAACTGCTATAACAATCAGTACAATCACACGAGAGCCGATAGACGGGCCCGCTGTTTTTTTTCGAAAAAGCTTTAACAAAACAGTCGATTCCTCCTTCAGTCCTCTCCTCTGCCGGTTATATGTCAGATGGAGAGAGTCCGCGGTTAATTCTGTAAAAAATCTGGTAACATACGATCGTCAGCATCAGGGTATAAATGACTTCCGGCAGAATGATCCGTCCCAGATAAAACGGGAAATTAAATCTTCCGCGCAGCAGGAACCGAAAAACATAATGAATAATCCCATACCCAAGATCACAAACGGAAATCAGCAGGATCGGAGTCTTAATATCGTCATCATAAAAGATCCGGTAAAAATACCCTCCAAAATAGCCAACCCAGAGATAAATCAGAGCGTTAAACCCCAATGTACTCTCAAAGTAAATATCTGTGAGCAGCCCGCAGAAAAAGCCAATCAGCATCCCTTCTCTTTTGCCGCGCATCAGACCGAAGGAAACTGTCAGAATGATCAGCAGATTGGGCTTGATTTCGCCGATGGCAATCATAGGGCATACAGTTGCCTGAAAAAGTACACATATCAGAACCAGCAGTGCCATGATAAGTTTTCGTTTCATAAAATTTACTCCTGCGGGATCTCCGCATCCGAATCAGCGGATTTCTGTCTCAGACTCAGAGTTATCCGCTTCTGAGACGCCCGTTTCTATTTCGGACGAGGAGTCCTCTGTCCCAGACTCTTCCGAACCTGAAGCGACATAATCCTTCAGCTCCAGAATCACCAGTACCTCCTGGAGGTGCCGAAAATCAACAACCGGCGTGATATAGCCGGATTTGGTCAGATTGTTTGAGTCATTGTTCAACTCGCTGATATAGCCGATCAGAATGCCCGGCAAATAATTCTCACTAATGTAAGAAGTAACTACCTTATCTCCAACATGCACGGCGTTGTCAGCATCCGTCAGACGCGACAGAGTCAGAGAACCTTCGTCTATAAGGGTCAGATCCCCGCCGACCATGCACTGATCCGAGGTCGTAGAAACCATAGCGCTGACATTACTTTCATCATCAATAATGGCCCGGACCGTGGCCCAGTTTGCGCCGACTTCCGTAACAATTCCCACCAGTCCGCCGTCCGCGATGACATTCATGTCCTTCTCAATCCCGTCATTGGAACCTTTGTCTATGGTAAACAGATTAAACCAGTTGCCAGATTCTTTGGCGATAATATTCGCCCCGACCTTTTCATACTCGGAATACTGTTCATCCAGATCGTAGAGTTCTCGCAAACGTTCCAGTTCTTCCCGATCCTGGATCAGCAGGCTGTTTTCTTCCGTGAGTGTGGCGACCTGTTCTTTGAGAGATTCATTCTCCTCACGAAGGGTCTCCACATCCTCAAAATTCTCTGTTACACCCGAGAGCCATGAGCCGAAGCTGTTAATGCCTTTTTGAACAGGTGTGATCAGATAGCCGCTGACCTGTTTCACCGGGGGAACTAGGTCACTGTTTACAAAAGACAGGATAATCAGCAATACACAGAATATGGACAGCCCTGTCAGCAGGTATTTATTTTTTAAATTATCATCTGATTTTTTTTTCATCGCATTAAAGTATCCTTGCAAGTCGCGTCTGCATTTTGAAAACTGCTTCGCAGTTGGCAGACGCTGTGGTAACGCCCCCTCGCTTTCGCTCGGCGGTATATTCAAATGAAACAACATTATCGCATCGCGGCCAGATCATTCAGCGTATAGGTGACAGGCTTCAGTTCTTTATTATTCATAATTTCGATCAGCCCCCGGATCGTACTATATTTCGGATCCTGGACGTGATGAAGCGGTATGCCGATCTCTTTTCGTATGTATTCAGGAAGATTCAAAATCATGGAAACACCTCCGCTTAAATAGATGCCTTCCTTTGAAATGTCCTTCATCAGCTGAGGCGGAAGCCGGTTGTAGATGGAATTAATGCTCTCAACAATAGAATCTACCGTATCTATGATCGCCACACTGACTGCCAGAGAGGGAATGACTTCGGATTTGGGCAATCCGGAAAGCGTATGAATGCCAAAAACTTTCTGTTCCAGTCTCGGACCGTTAATCATAAAAGCAAGATTATTTTTAAGTGACTCGGCGGTCTTCTGTCCGATGGCAAGATTAAACTTTCGGCGTACCATAGTAGAGATATCCGCGTCCATCTGTCTTCCGCCCGTCTTAAGCGTCTGTCCGAGAATGACTTTACCGGAAGAAATTACAGATATTTCCGTTGTGTCCGCTCCGATGTTTACCGTCATATGTCCGCGGCCTGACAGAACTGAAAGCGAGGCGCTGACGGCATCCGAAATGCCTTTGTCCACCAGACGGATCTTTCCCGCACCGAACTGTCCCTTCATGACCTGAAAAAAAGCGCGTTTTTCCACCTGCGTGATTTGGGTGGGCACGGCGATCAACAAAGAAGAGGCGCCGCCGAATTTTCGGAACAGATCCTCCAGCAGAAGATCCATTTCCGTCAGATTCGCGATCACTCCGTTGGACATTGGCCAGACAACCTTGACATTGCCCGGCTGTTTTTCATATACGCCATAGGCTGCGTCCCCATACGCCAGAACGCTGCCATTGGCGCGAAGAGCGATTACATTTCTGCTGTATAGAAAGTTTTTCCCGTTCTTATCTCTGATTTTGATCGTATCTGTTCCAAGATCAAGTCCGCATGAACGTTGAAACAACATGTTTGTACCCCTTATTATACCCCTTTTTTATGCATATGATTGTGAATGGCAGTATGTGGCTTTCAATGCCGCTATGCCTTATCCGATGAACGCGTTTTTATCCTGCCAGATGCCCTGCTCCCTCATGCTGACCGCCTGACAGTCTCCAATGATAATATGATCCAGCAGTTCGATGCCCAGCATCGCGCCGGACCGCCGTACACGCTCAGTAAGAAGGATATCTTCCTCACTGGGATCCGGAATACCGCTTGGATGATTGTGCAGCAGAATGATGCCGACCGCCTGATTTCTCATGGCCTCAATAAAAATCTCGCGCGGAGATATCATAGAGGCTCTGACGGTCCCTTTTGAGAGAACCATATCTTTGATCAGACGTCCTTTGCTGTTCAGCATGACCAGGATCGCTGTCTCCTGTTCCAGGTGACGTAAATCCTCCATATAATACTCTGCGACTGCCACTGGATCCTGAAAAGAAATCCCTTCAGAAAAACGGCTGCGGGAGATGCGTCTGGATAACTCCGCAATGCATTTTAGCTGTACAGCTTTGACCTTGCCCAGCCCCCGCACTCTTGTCAGCTCCGCGACAGACATATGATAAATACCAAGGAGCCCGCTTTTCTCCCCATTTAAAGAAAGAATCCTTCTTGAAAGTTCCAGCGCGGATTCTCCTTTAGAGCCTGTCCGCAGAATAACTGCCAGAAGCTCGGCGTCTGACAAACTCTCCGCTCCATTTTCCAGGCATTTTTCGTATGGCCGCTCTTTCACGGGCATACTCTTCATCGTATGCCGGCCCTCATGCTGATCAGGAAAAATACGCGTGCCTTCCTGCCGGCTGGTCTGAGTGTTTACCGAATCCATCTCCGGAACAACGGACATTACCGGCGCAGTGTCTGCTTTCTTATTTTTCATATACGCTATTTTGTGTTTCCCCGGACGTCCGAATTCTGAAATGTGGATAAAAAAATCCGAACGCTGAAATATTCTAGCACAAAAATCTGGCAAAGTACACACCGGATATATGATTTTTTTTAAAAACTTTTTTCGAAACAAAGCTAAAAAACAGAAAATGAATACGCTCAGGTTATCCTCTGCGTTTCATAGTGCAGATCGCCTCCGCGACACGGATGCCGTCTACAGCAGCTGAAGTAATGCCGCCAGCGTATCCAGCCCCTTCTCCGCACGGGAAAATTCCGTCATAGGAAATACTCTGGCAGGTTTCGCCGCGCAGAATACGCACGGGGGAAGATGTGCGGCTCTCTACGCCGGACAGCAGCACATCGGGGTCGTCAAATCCAGGAATTCGGTGTCCAAAAGAACGCATTCCTTCAATAATGGATGCGTTCAATTCTTCCGGAAGAATCCCCCGCAGATTAGTCATCCTCCACAGACCTTTGTTTTCCGGATAAAGGCTGCCGGGCGCGTCAGATGCCTGGCCAAGACAGAAATCCCCGAATCGCTGCACAGGGATCTGTCCGTCCGCGCATGCGTAAGCAGCTTTTTCAAGGGCCTGCTGGAAAACAATTCCTGCGAGGGGATCGATCGATTTTCCGGCATCTGCAGCAGCGTTTATAGCTCTGGAAACGTCTTCCGGGGGGACTTTCCCGCAGGAGAAAGCAGGAGTCTCACAGCAGTTTTCTTTTTCCTTATAGGAATAAAGCAGATAATCCGCAGGCGTGACTGTCACGACGATGGCGCTGTTGGCGTTACGGCCATCCCGCGCGTGATAGCTCATCCCATTTACGGCGGTCATACCGGGTTCGGAGGACGCGTTGACGACATAGCCTCCCGGACACATACAAAAAGAATAGACGCCGCGGCCGTTTTCACATTTGTGTGTCAGCTTATAGGGCGCCGTGCCAAGGCTTCCGGGATTTTCCAATCCATACATTGCGCGGTTGATCAAGCGCTGATTGTGTTCTACCCGCAGGCCGACAGCAAATGATTTTGCTTCCATTGCGAATCTCTTTTGCCGCAGCATGTGAAAGGTATCGCGTGCGCTGTGACCGACCGCCAGGACAACTGTGTCGGTCAGAAGCTTTTTTTCGCCATGGTTAATCTCCAGAATATATTTGGGCTCAGAGACCGATTGTTCTCCGTGGAATGAGTACGCTGCTTCATTCGGGCCAATTTCCTCGAAACACTTTTCTTTGCCCGGCATATCAGGTGAATTGGGGATCTGAATGTCTGTCAGGCAGGCGTTAAAGGAAACTTCTCCTCCAAGAGAGAGAATCTCTTCCCGGATATGCTTCACAACCTGTGCCAGTACGTCTGTTCCGATATGAGGCTTATGATCCCACAAAATGGAAGAGTCTGCTCCTGCTTTTACAAATTCGTTCAGCACAAAGCGAATCCGTCCGTCCGGGTCACGGATCAGAGTATTCAATTTTCCATCAGAGAAAGTACCCGCGCCTCCCTCCCCAAATTGAACATTGGAGGAAGTGTTTAAAATGCCGGTTTTCCAGAACTGCGCGACGCTGGCCGTACGACTATCGACATCCTCTCCTCGCTCCAGGACAATCGGACACAGATGAGCCCTCGCGAGCATCAGCGCGCAAAAAAGACCGGCAGGACCGCTGCCGACGACAACCGGACGAAACTCTTTTTGCTCCAGCGAATAACTCCCGGAGACTGAAATGGCCGGAAACACGTATTTTTTCGAATTCGAGAGCGTTACACGATGATTTTTCAGCTTCTTTACAAGCGCGCCCGCATGAGAAACAGAAACATCAATCGTATACACATAAGTCAAATCAGTTTTTTTTCGCGCGTCAATGGAGCGGCGAATAATATCATATTTTGGAAGAGCGTCTGCATGGATGCGTAAAATCCGGCAGATTTCCCGTTCCAGATCCTTCATGGTATGGTCAATAGGGAGCTTCAATTCATTGATTCTGACTGCAGCGGCGTTCATTTATCATCCTCCATGTATATGCGCAGCTCTCATTACATGTCCGTACTCGCATTGCGGGTACGGACGAAGGCTGCGCCCAATCGCGAAGCGATTTTAGTTTGCGCAGCTCTCATTAAACAAAATCATACTAAAATATACCACGGTATCCCCGCCATAGTTGGCTGTAATTTCCATTTTGTCAAGCATTTCCATGAGAATGATGCCATGGCTTTCCATGGAAAAAAAGCGCTTTTCCGGAAATCTGCAGGGGGCATCCGGGCAAGCGCAGACGGCGCACTCCGTACAGCCGGTCGAAAGGATGTAAAAATCCTGAAATTCTTTCGCCAGATCATCCCGGATTTCCAGTGTCAGATCATCATGCTGCCGTTTTACTTTCAGATTGGCATCCCGGTCCCAGGCATTCGGGGTTTCCGTAACGGTAGAATACAGACAAAAGTATTCATATTCCAGGCATTTACTAATCTTCTTATCGATTGTTCCACAGTATGGCGGACAGGTCCAGCAGTGACCGTACCGTTCACAATCATGCTCGCAGATATCCCAGGCTTTTTCTGAAAAAATCAGGTCTTTTTTCGTTCCGAAATAGTATTCGCAAATGGGGTAACGCAAAATTGTGCTTTCGATGAATTTCCTTCGGCTCATGCTTTTCTCCTGCCTTATTACTCTGCCGCGTATTGCCCGGCGAGATAGCCGCTGGTCCATGCCCATTGCAGATTATATCCTCCGCAGGGACCATCTACATCCAGCATTTCTCCCGCAAAATAAAGATTTTTGTGAAGGCGGGATTCCAGCTGCTCTGTCACTTCAGCACAATCCACTCCCCCGGCGCAGATCTGTGCCTGATCGAAGGACTGCGTTCCGTCTATGAGCATTCGATAATTTTTCATTGTAATAATCAGTTCCTTTATATATGCGTCAGAAATTTCTGAACAATATGCCGGAGGATGTCCCATCCCGGCCCGCTGAAGGACCAGCGGAATCAGCTTTTCGTTTAAAATTCCACGCAGCAATACCGACGCGGATTCGCCGGAAAGCTCCCTGACCCGCTTTTTTAGCAAAACATCGAGCTCTGACTCTTCATATTCCGGGAAGAAATCAATATCGACAACATAGTTCACAATCGGCTGCGTCTGCGTTTGAGGAGCTGTTTTTCGGACAGCAGACATTTTCTTTGCGTCTTCTTTTTGTGCCTTCGCGGAATACATAAAACGTGAAAGCTGAAAAATGGCAATGCCGGAGAGTCCATAATTCGTCCATTGCAGCTCTCCGGTCTCGCTGGCCAGTACTTCTGTGGTCACGTCCGTCCAGAACCTGGAGGTACTGTGCAGCAATGTAACTTTAGCGTGGCAGCGTACGCCGGCACAAGAACGCTCCGGAAAATCTCCCATACACACAAGAGGAACCAGCGCGGGACGCGGCTCCACGATCGAGTGTCCCAGGGATTGCGCGAGCTGCAATCCAGATGAGAATGCCCGCGCATTGGCAGAAGCTGCAGGTCGCGTCTGCATTTGAAAAACTGCTTCGCAGTTGGCAGACGCTGTGGAACCGCAGGCGAGAATAACCGCGTCTGCCTGGTATGTCCATGTGGGGGTGACAATCTGGTAACAGGATTTCACAGAATTATTCTTGTCAGGCGGGAGGATGCTGGTAATCTCCTGAGAAAATTTCATTTTCACACGAAGCCGTCTGGTCTCTGAAAGCAGAACATCCAGGACAGAGGAAGCCTGCATGGTATAAGGATAGATACCCCCGTTTTTTTCCGTGGTCAGCAGGCCAAGGCTGTGAAAAAACGCAAGCGTTGCGGCAGCATCCATTTTCTCTGCCGTAAGCAGACTGGCAAGCCCGGCACCGCTGCCGTGATATTTCTCCGGAAGCATAGGGTCTGTACTGGATAAATTGCATCGGCCGTTTCCTGTGCTCAAAAGCTTTCTCCCCGCTTTTTTCTGTGCTTCCAGAACAGTCACTTCCGCCCCGGTACGGGCCGCTGATATAGCCGCCATCAGGCCGGACGCGCCGGCTCCTATGACAATTACCCTTGTTGGCATGTTCCTCCTCCTCTCTTTTTTCATCCACCGGAAAAACCGAACTCCTAATTTTGACGTTTTTCACAGGAAATGATTTTTTCCGTTCCAAAATTATAACCGTTCCGCGCCTGGCAGAGGCTGAGGAATCTTTACTAATCCTTTTTCATACAGCCTCTGGGCGGATTTCATGATTCCAAGCTTCGCGTGCGGCCAGGTAAGACCGCCCTGAAAGTACGCGGCATACGGCGGCTTCAGGGGGCCGTCCGCGCTCAGCTCGATGGAGGAACCCTGCACAAATGCGCCGGCTGCCATGATTACATCACTGTCATAGCCAGGCATCGCCCACGGCTCCGGCGTGACATAGCTGTCCACGGGAGCAGCCGCCTGGATTCCCTCACAAAATGCGATCAGCCCCTCCGGGGTGCCGAATTCAATAGCCTGAATGATGTCGTGCCGCTCCTCTTTGCCGTCCGGCACGACCGGAAAGCCAAGGCGTTCATAAAGATTGGCCGCAAAGATCGCGCCCTTGAGAGCAGCAGCGGTCACAGTCGGCGCAAGAAAGAGCCCCTGATAAAAGGACTGCATGACACCAAAGTTTGCCCCGACTTCCCGGCCCAGGCCCGGCGAAGTCAGGCGAAACGCGCACTGTTCAATACAGGAAATGGTTCCTGCAATGTAGCCTCCGGCCGGCGCGAGCCCGCCTCCCGGATTTTTGATCAGAGACCCAACGACCATGTCCGCTCCGACCTCGCCCGGCTCCGTACATTCGACGAATTCTCCGTAACAGTTATCCACCATACAAAGAATATCCGGGCGAATGCCCTTGATAAATGAAATGGCCTCTCCGATCTGCGCGACTGAGAGCGTAGGCCTGGTCTGATAGCCTTTGGAGCGCTGGATTTCAACCATTTTCGTCTGCGGACGGATGGCCCGGCGGATGCCGTCAAAATTAAAACTCCCATCCGGGAGCAGGTCCACCTGCGCGTAGGTCACGCCATATTCCGCAAGGGAACCGCGCGACGGCCGGATACCGATAACTTCTTCCAGTGTATCATAAGGCTTGCCCGAGACCGAGAGCAGTTCATCTCCCGGCCGCAGATTCGCGGAAAGCGCAATCGCGAGCGCGTGGGTGCCGCAGGTGATCTGCGGGCGCACCAGAGCCGCCTCCGTATGGAAGATATTTGCGTATACCTCTTCTAAGGTATCTCTGCCGCGGTCATTGTAGCCATATCCGCTGGAGGTCTCAAAACACTCCGCGCTCACCCGCGCGTCCTGCATGGCCTTAATCACCTTCAGCTGATTGTATTCCGCTCTTTCGTCTATTTTTTCAAAACGGCTTTTTAATCCTTCCAGGATCTCTTCCGAAAAATCAGCCACCTCGCGGCTGATGCCCATTGATTCGTATATCTCTTTCATATATGCTTACCGCCTCTGCCCTTCTGATTGGATTCCTTTTTCGTAAAGAATTTCCAGGAGAGCCTTAAGCAGCCTCTCCTCATCATAATCATAGTCCTTTTTATTGATCCAGGTCACGTCCCGCTCTCTGCGGAACCATGTGAGCTGCCGCTTTGCGAAATGTCTGGTATCGCGCTTCAAAACACGCACCGCTTCTTCAAGTGTATAGTTTCCGTCAAGATAGTCCAGCATTTCTTTATACCCAAGTCCCTGCATGGAACCCATCTCGCGGGTACATCCGGCTTTCTGCAGTTCTTTCACTTCACTGAGCAGACCTGCCTCCATCATATCGTCTACGCGGCGGTCGATCCGGTCATAGAGAGCCGCTCGGTCGTCGTTTAAAACAAGATAGACAAAGTTGTAAGGAGATTCCTTCTGCCTCTCTTCGGCGTTATGCTTTGAAATCTGCTCTCCCGTCGCGTGGTAAAATTCCAGTGCCCGGATCACTCGTTTTACATTATTCGCGTGAATGGCTTCCGCAGAATCCGGATCGACCGCGCGGAGCATATCGTGCAGCACCTGCGGATTCTGCTCTGCCGCGAGTGCTTCCAGTGACTCCCGGTAAGAGGGATCACTCCCATGCTCTGTGAAATCAATGCCGTACAAGACAGCCTGAATGTAAAATCCGGTACCGCCAACGAGGATCGGAATATGGCCGTGCGAACGGATTTCGCGAATATACTGGTTAGCCATCTCCTGAAATTTCACTACATGAAACTCCTCCCAGGGTTCCAGCTCATCAATCAGGTAGTGCGGCACTCCCCTCATTTCTTCCAGTGTCACTTTGGCGGAGCCGATGTTCATTCTTTTATAGACCTGCATGGAATCTGCGGAAATGATTTCTCCTCCGATACGCTGTGCCAGCTCTACTGACAAATGGGTCTTGCCGACTGCCGTAGGTCCGGTAAGGACTATTAATGGTTGTTTTTTCTGCATGATAGATATCGTCTCCCTTTTGGTGGAAATGACAATTCGCCTTTACCTGGAGGATGTCTTCGCACACTGAACCAGGAAATTCAGAGAATATTTTTGTATCACAAATATTCTTGTGCTTCAATCGAAAAATGGATCATACCAGCACGAAAGGCGGCATATTATCTGTGGGAAACATATCCCAGCTGAAAGTTTTCCTGGAGAACACGTTTTTAGAGCACCCGCTTGAATTTTTTCTCCAGCTCATATTTTGTCATCGCGACAATCGTCGGCCTGCCATGCGGGCAGTTATAAGGATTCTCCAGCGTCAGGAGTTCTGTGATCAGCGCGTCTACTTCCTGTATGGACAGGCGATGGTTGCCCTTGACGGCAGCCTTACAGGACATGGATGCAATCCGCTCGCGAATACTTTCATCCGAAACGCGTTCTGTCACATCGCTCAGACCATCCAGCATTTCAGTAAAAAGGGTTTCCGATGCGATATTATAGAGATTCCCAGGCACCGCGCGGATAGAATACTCTCTGCCTCCAAACGGTTCAATCTCGAATCCGACCTCTGTAAAGCGATCCATATGTTTTTTCAGAAGCTCTTCCTCTGCCATAGAGAGAGAGACAATGATCGGCGGCGCGATCAGCTGAGAAGTCTGTTTCTTTTCTGCAAGATTTTTCATAAATCGCTCATAGAGCACCTTTTCATGCGCGGCGTGCTGATCAATAATATACATTTTGTCCTGAAATTCTACGATCCAGTAGGTGTCGAAAACCTGTCCGATCAGTTTGTGACGTTTTACATTCTGCTCGCTCAGAAGCTTCTCATCAAACAGTTCCATCTGAACCGGGGAGGATTGCGTCTGCGATTCCAAAACCGCTTCGCGGTTGGCAGACGCTGCACTCCCGGCAGGCTGTGACACCTGGGGTTCTGAAAAATCACCAGTGGATGGCTCTGGACTCTGATCCGGCTTAGGTTCCGATTTCATATCGGAAGAAATACTCTGCTCCTCCGAGAAAGCTTTATCCGATTGGACGATCACTCCGCTGACTGGTTTTAAAATATGAGAATGGTTCGGATATTTTGGCTCGTAAGGACTGGTCGACTCTGCCAGCAGCTGGCTGCGCACCTTTTCAAATGGTTCCGGATAGCGCACGGGTGATTTTTCTTTTGGTTTTCCGGAATCCTCTGGAGCAGCATCCTTTTTCTTTGTCTGCTCGGCAATTGTGAATTCCGGAATCAGCTCCCGCTGTACCAGACCATCTTTGATGGCATTATAAACCCTGTCATAAACCAGGCGCTGATCTGCAAAACGCACTTCCATTTTGGTCGGATGCACGTTGACATCCACCTGATCCAGATCGATATCCAGCATCAGTACGGTGAGCGGATAGCGGTGATTCATCATAAAAGGCTTGTATGCGTCCTCGATCGCTCGGGCGATGATGGCGCTGCGGACATATCGGCCGTTCACAAAATAGTTTTCATAATTGCGGTTCCCTCTGGAGACGGAAGGTTTGCCGATGAAACCGCTGATACGGATTCCCTGCCCGCCGGCTTCGGATGTATCTTCCGAAGCAATCTGCACCACATTAGCGGCGATTTCCCGGCCATAAACGCCATAGATGATATCCTTCATTTTCCCATTTCCGGAGGTATGAAGCTTCGTGTCCTGATTGTTGATAAATTTAAAGGCAATGTTCGGGTGGGAAAGCGCCAGACGCTCCATCAGGTCGCTGACATATCCGGCCTCTGTCGTTGCGCTTTTTAAAAATTTCCGGCGCGCTGGAGTATGGTAAAACAGGTTTCGCACCAGCAGCGTAGTCCCTTCCGGCGCGCCAATCTCTTCCAGGGACTGTTCCACGCCGCCCTCGATACAATAACGCACCCCCAGAAGACTGCCCGGAGTCTTGGTGATCATTTCCACCTGGCAGACAGCGGCAATGCTTGATAATGCCTCACCCCGAAACCCCAGCGTTCCGGCCGTCTGCAGGTCGTCCACTGTGCGGATTTTGCTGGTCGCGTGCCGCAGGAACGCAGAGCGCACCTCATCCTTTGGGATGCCGCACCCATTGTCTGTAATGCGGATCAGGGAAATCCCGCCTTCTTTGATCTCGACTGTCACTGCGTTCGCTCCGGCGTCTACTGCATTCTCGACCAGCTCCTTTACCACCGAAGCCGGCCGCTCCACCACCTCGCCGGCGGCGATTTTATCGATGGTATCCTGACTGAGTAACGAAATCCTGTTCATGACAAGTGCAACCTTCCTATCTTTTAAACCTGCCACCTGTTTTTGAGCTTGCTCTGCAGCCGGTACAGCGTATTCATCGCGTCCATCGGCGTCATATTCGGCACATCAAGCTCCTGCAGTTCTTTCAGAATATCTGCGTCGCTGACCGTGTCATAAAGAGTCATCTGATCCAGCTCGACCGGTTCGGGTTTTTTAACTTTATTCTTTTTGGCTTTTTTGTCCGAAGCCGTCTCCTGTACATGCACTGTGATATCTGAGTTGGCAAGCTCCTCTGCGAGCTCCTTCGCGCGATTTATGACACTTTCGGGAACTCCGGCCAGGCGGGCGACCTGGATGCCGTAGCTTTTATCCGCGCCGCCGGGGATGATTTTCCGCAGGAACACAATGTCATCGCCCTGCTCTTTGACCGCGATGCAGTAATTATTGACGCCCGGAATCTTGCCCTCCAGTTCGGTCAGTTCATGATAATGGGTCGCGAAGAGAGTCTTCGCTCCGAGCAGCTTCGGGTTGCTGATGTGTTCGATGACCGCCCAGGCGATACTCAGGCCGTCAAAAGTGCTGGTGCCGCGCCCGATCTCATCTAAAACCAACAGACTGTTTCTGGTCGCGTTGCGCAAAATGTTCGCGACCTCTGTCATCTCTACCATGAAGGTACTCTGTCCGCTCGCCAGATCATCCGAAGCGCCTACTCTGGTAAAAATGCGGTCCACCAGACCGATTTTCGCACTTTCGGCCGGCACGAAGCTTCCAATCTGGGCCAGCAGGACGATCAGCGCACTCTGGCGCATGTAGGTGGACTTCCCGGCCATATTGGGGCCTGTAATAACGGAAATAAGCTTTTTCCCATTGTCCAGACAGGTGTCATTGGGGATGAACATATCGTTCGGGATCATTTTTTCCACCACCGGATGGCGGCCGTTTTTAATCTCGATGACGCCGCGCTCATTGATCGACGGCTTCACATAATTGTTCCGCTCCGCGACAAGAGCCAGAGAGGCGAACACGTCCAGTCCCGCGATTGCTTTTGCCGTCTCCTGAATGCGCACGATCTGCTCCGCGACCTGGCTGCGCACCTCAACATAAAGTCCATATTCCAGAGAAACCAGGCGGTCCTCCGCGCCTAAGATGGTATCCTCCAGCTCTTTTAATTCCGGTGTGATATAGCGCTCCGCATTGGTCAGGGTCTGCTTGCGCATAAAATAATCCGGCACCAGATCCTTATAGGAATTGGTCACCTCCAGATAATAACCAAAGACCTTATTGTATTTCACTCTCAGATTTTTAATACCAGTCTTTTCCCGCTCCTCGGCCTCCAGCTTCGCGAGCCAGCTTTTGCCGTCGTTTTTCGCACTGCGCAGACGGTCCACTTCCTCATTGTAGCCGTCTTTGATGATGCCGCCCTCACGGATGATGATCGGCGGCTCGTCGATGATCGAGGATTCAATCAGATCATGTACATCTGTCAGCTCGTCAATCTGCTCCTCCAGGGCATGCAGCAGCGGGGAAGCCAGACTTTTCATAATATATTTGATATGCGGCAGCATCGCGAGAGAGGTTTTAAAAGCGATCATATCCCGCGGATTAGCTGACCCGGCTGATCAGGCGCTCCAGGTCGTAGACGGGATTTAAATACTCCCGCAGTTCTTCACGGGTAATGGCGTTGTCTTTCAGTTCCTCAACCGCGTCCAGGCGGGCGTTAATCTCGTCCTTCTCAATCAGCGGCTGCTCTACGTATCTGCGCAGCAGACGCGCGCCCATGGCCGTCTTTGTCTTATCCAGCACCCAGAGCAGGGAGCCTCGCTTTTTCTTCTCGCGAAGGGTCTCACAAAGCTCGAGATTGCGCCGCGTCGAACTGTCCAGCACCATATATTTTCCGATAGAATATGGAACAAGTCTTGTCAGATTGGCGATAGAGGTCTTCTGCGTCTCCATCAAATATTTTAAAAGAGCGCCTGCGGCGATCACACCGCAGTCATAGTCCGCGATCCCCAGTCCTTCCAGCGCGGAAACATGAAAATGCTCCTTCAGCACCCGGGAGCACATCTCATCGTCAAAATACCAGGATTCCAGAGAAAATACCGTAATACCAAGCCGCTCTCTCATATCCTCCACATCGATGCCGCTGATGTAAAAGGCCTGATTGCAGATCAGCTCGGAAGGAGAAAACTTTACAATTTCGTCGAACAGCTTCCGCTCAGAATCCAGCTCCGTCATCAAGTATTCACCGGTCGTAATATCGGTGACTGAAACCCCGTATTTGTCTGATAAATATACGACGCACATCAGATAATTGTTGCGTGTCTCATCAAGCGCCTGCGCGTCCAGATTGGTACCTGGTGTGACGACACGGATGACCTCCCGCTTTACCAGTCCTTTGGCCAGCTTCGGATCCTCCATCTGCTCTCCGATCGCGACCTTGTAGCCTCTGGAAACCAGCCGGTTCAGATAACTATCCACTGCGTGATAAGGCACCCCGCACATCGGGGCACGCTCCGCCATCCCGCAGTCCTTCCCCGTCAGTGTCAGCTCCAGCTCCTTCGAGACGATCTGCGCGTCATCAAAAAACATCTCGTAAAAATCGCCCAGGCGGTAAAAAAGGATGCAGTCCAGATACTGCAGCTTTGTCTGCAGGTACTGCTGCATCATTGGTGTCAGCTGGGGCATCAGCTCCCGTATTTTTTCTTCAGTCATGAAGACTTCCTCTCGTTTCTATATCTGTATAAATATTTAAAACGGTTGTGTCCGTTTATATCTTTTTATCCACGCGTTATCATAGCATTTTTTTCTCTGCGTTTCAAGCAAAAGAGCAAAATGACAGCGCTAAAGAATAAAAAGCTGAAGTCTATACAAATTCTTGATTTT
>JAJBVE010000164.1 GCA_020859995.1 Clostridiales bacterium | reverse complement strand
AAGCAAATGTGCCGTTCTTTTCCATGTCTGGTTCCGAGTTTGTAGAGATGTTTGTAGGCATGGGCGCGTCAAAGGTACGCGACCTCTTTAAACAGGCAAAAGAGAAGGCACCCTGTATTGTTTTTATTGATGAGATTGACGCGATCGGAAAGAAACGTGACGGTCAGTTTAGCAGTAATGATGAGCGCGAGCAGACGCTGAACCAGCTTTTGACCGAGATGGATGGTTTTGAAGGCAATAATGGCGTGATTATTCTTGCTGCTACGAACCGTCCGGACTCGCTGGATCCGGCACTGACCAGACCGGGACGGTTTGACCGCCGGGTACCGGTGGAGCTTCCTGATCTGCAGGGCAGAGAAGAAATCCTGAAGGTGCATGCAAAAAAAATAAAAATAGCAGATAATGTGGATTTCGAGAAGGTAGCGAGAATGGCATCCGGCGCCTCCGGAGCAGAGCTTGCAAATATTGTCAATGAAGCAGCTTTGCGGGCAGTGCGGGATGGCCGCGTATGTGCGACACAGGCGGATATGGAAGAGAGTATTGAAGTGGTAATCGCAGGCTACCAGAAAAAGAACGCGATTCTGACGGCGAAAGAGAAGATGGTTGTGTCATACCACGAGATCGGCCATGCTCTGGTAGCTGCAAAGCAGACGAATTCCGCGCCGGTTACCAAGATTACAATTATCCCGCGTACATCGGGGGCGCTGGGCTATACGATGCAGGTCGATGAAGGAAATCATTATCTGATGAGTAAGGAAGAAATTGAAAATAAGATTGCCACATTAACTGGCGGACGTGCTGCGGAGGAAGTGATTTTTGGCTCAGTTACAACCGGAGCTTCCAATGATATTGAGCAGGCGACAAAGCTTGCCCGTGCGATGATCACACAGTATGGCATGAGTGAAAAATTTGACATGGTAGCAATGGAAACAGTCACCAATCAGTATCTTGGGGGAGACACTTCCCTTGCCTGCTCGGCAGAGACACAGGCGCAGATTGATAAAGATGTTGTGGAGCTGGTGAAACAGCAGCATGAAAAAGCAACGCAGATTCTGATTGAGAACCGTGCGAAGCTTGACGAGCTGGCACAGTACCTGTATCAGAAAGAAACCATCACGGGTGAAGAATTTATGCGGATACTGAATGCCTGAAGAAGAAGAGCCGGTCTTGAATGTCTGGCTCTCTTTAACTATTTATGCGCAGGGCTGCAATAAGGTGTTTTCCGGCTGAGGCCGGATGCAGCCTACGCGCAGGCGGATAGGGGAGAGAAGCGTTCCCTATCCGATAAAAAAATAAAGGAGCAATATGGAATGGAAAATGATATGTCTCGGATTATTGTAGAAACGATGGTCAAAAAAGCGTTAAAGGACTTACAGGATTCACCGGAGCGCAGTACGCGGAATCTGGTGGACATGGCTTTGCATTTTTCAGAAGGACGGTTTCAGCGTTCCTTTTTTTCAACAGCTCAGACGATGCTGGAGAATGAACAGAGTTCTTATTACAGGCTGATAAAGGATATTGCCGGGCATGTGGACAGTGAAAAGGTCTTGCGCTTTGGAATGAATATAGGGTATAACAGCTGTACCGCGGGTGCCAGGCAGATACGGAAAAAAGAAGAAACCTGCGGTTATAATATTCCATGGACAATTGGGATGGAACTGGACCCGCAGCGTATGATTGATAATCCGTCAAGCTATCACTCAGTAATTACACAGGGGGAAAAGCTGGGTATCTATACATGGATGCTGTTTGCTTATGGACGGATGCCGGAATGCATGACTCTGATGGAGGCTCATCCGGATGATGCATTTATTTTATTTTGTGAACCGGAAGATGTTTCGCTGGCAGTAATTGACAGCGCTTCCATGGTGGATCAGCTGATGCTGGCTGTTCGATATACAGAAGGGTGCGGGAGAGTCTTTGATGAGCTCAGGAACAGAAAACTGCTTTATTCTGCGTATCGGTATTATACAGATGCAGACGTAGACGAGATTGTCAGCGGTGATTTTTTCAGCAGTGTCGAACAGGTACATCCGGTATTTTCCGCATTGATTGCGAAACCGGACTGCTCAGAGTCAGCGAAAGAAAAGGTCAACGCTTATGTAGAATCCGTGCGGAAGGAACAGATATTTGAAACAGTGGTCTGGGAGCTGGGATATGATAATAGCCGAATCGACAGCATTATCTCCGACGAACCGGCTCTGACATTTTTTTATAGCAATGGCTGTCTTTATATGCAGCCGGATGAAGAGGAAAGGGAGTCCATGAATTTATTTAGAAATGATTTGGAACCGATTCTGGAGAAGACCTTCAAAAAGGGGGCTGCTCGTAAATCAGCTAATATATTGTAATAGGAAGGTTTTCTGAACCTTCCTATTGTTAAAATGCTATTCCACCCGTATTGCATTCGGATAAATTTGTGCCAGGGTTTCATCATCATACCAGGAATCCATCAGCTGCTGCCAGTTCTGTGTTGCTTCGATCCCGTTTGCCCGCTCGTCACTGCGCACTAAAGCGGCGGCAGATACGATTCCATCACACAGAAAGAAAACAATCAGACACCAGGTCAATACCGCTGTTTTGACTAATTTCTGTACTTAATTTTCTACTTCATCGTATACAGCAACCGCCGTGCTCTGAATGATGGTCTTCAGCATGGAGACAAACTGATTCGGCGGAAGAGGATTTTTTTCAAGCAGCCATTGCTTTAATGCACAGAGAATGCCGCCAGAAAGGAAATTGATGCACATGGGGTGGATGTCTTCCTTTCCAACCAGCGTTTTTACCCGTTCATAGATAAAGGGGTACAAAAATTCCTGAAAGTGTTCAGAAAAAGAATTCTGCCCTTCGATTTTAAAAATTTTTCGGTAGAAGCTGCGGTTTTCGTACAGATAAGTGCAGAGAGATTTCAACAGTTCCCAGTTAGCGATGGGCTGATCTTTGGCGAGCTCAATATAATCGGAATCAAAAATCCAGTTGACGAGATCATACTTATCTTTAAAATGATAATAGAAGCTGTTGCGGTTCATATTGCATTTATCACAGATCTGGGAAATGGTGATTTTGTCAAACGGCACTTCTTCTATAAGCTCCCACATTGCATTCTTGAGCATATTCTTTGTAAAATCAGAATTTGGCATGACTGGAATCCCCCTTATGAGAAAAGCAATGTCAGTGTGGCAGGGAAAAGGTAAGGTGGACATGATACAATGAAAGCCGCGCATTTGAAAATCGCTGCGCGATTGGCGCGGTACCGTTCTCGATTTTCTGCGAAAATCGGAACATTGCCTGCGTCCATACTTGCTGCGCAAGTGTGGACATATGATACCATAAATAAAAAAAGGGTGCAATCAAAAATACGACAATTTGGCTGATGCCTCCAGATTTTGAGCAATTTTGAAGAATTGCCCATTGAACGTATTGATTTCAGAGGATAGGATGATTCCGTATCAAACTTTTTTCCCGTGATTTACCTATATTTTGAACAAAACCGGGAAATTGTCCATTGATTGTATTTATTCTAAAAGATAGGATGAATAGAACTTGAACAGCAATCTGCTTTTACATGGGGAGGTGAACAGGTATGAGTATAACAATAAAATCTCCGCGAAAAATGATTATATTAGCTGCTATAGTAATTCTTGCGGTTCTTGTGATTTTATTTTTCCGGAAAGATGCAAGCCTGAAAAAGGCAGATCTGGCGAAAATCTGTATTGCAGGAGTTGGTTGTGCCCTTCTTATTTTTGCTACCGGTAAGGCGATTTTGAAATATATCTGACACAAGGCGAACCGAGATCATTGAATATATATACGCCCCGCATATATGCCGCGATTCCTGAAGAGAATCATGCACATGACGCGGGGCGCAGAGAAAAGAAGAAAGAAGGTAACTATTCTGCAGAAGCTTTCTTTGGTAAAAATTTTGCCAGAATATCGAATACAGCTTCAATGATCAACGAAACTGCAACAAACTTCCATAAGACGACTGTGGTGGAAAAAGGATTACTGAGAATGATCACTGCGCAGATGAGTGTGACGGCAGCACTTAATGCATTCCATTTCCACGGCTGCATCTTCAGACGCAGCATATTCAGGGCCGTCTCCACTTTTGTAACGCCGGATACCAGCATCCCGATCCCATATAAAATGGTGAGTGCCGGGAATGTGGCAATAAACCAGTCCTGATTCAAAACAC
>JAJBVE010000200.1 GCA_020859995.1 Clostridiales bacterium | reverse complement strand
GTCTCTTAAATATAGTAAACGACGTAAGTCGTTTTACTTTGCGCCAGACGCGAGGTATGTCATAAGGGTGCTGCGTGCCAGTGGCACGCGTTAAGCACCGACCGAAGCGGCAGCGAAGATGCCGACATAGTCGGAGGATTCCTTATGACTATTGCAAAGCAGCCATTCCTCGCGCGTCTGTGTGCATCATTTAACTTCATTCCAACACCAGATTTTCCTTTTCCACTTCCCCTTTTTCCACATGGAAAGAATTCAGAACCGGAGCTGTCTGATTCTCCAATGACAGGATCAGATAGCTCGCGCTGCTGTCAAAAGCCAGCCGTATGTCCTCCTGGGAAGGACGTGACGGAGACTCTGGATGGGAATGCCAGTTTCCAAGCGGTTCCCATCCATTTTTGCGCATATCCCTGACCGCCGAAAGCTGTTCTTTGGGATTCAGTGAAAAATGCTCTCTGGAATGATCGATATTGGTAAGAAGATACACATTTTCAATATATTTTTTTCCCCCTTTGATTCTCCCGCCAATCAGGCCGCAGGCCTCCTCCGGAAGCTGTGCGAAAGCATGGGAAATCATCTTATCGTAATCCGCTTTTTTCAAATGAATCGTCATGTTTGTTTTCTCCGTTTGTTTTCTGCGTGCCCCTTCACAACTATAACACACAGACTGCCATTTGTCTTTTTGTTTTTATCCTGTTCCGAAGAGCCAGGTGGAATATTCTCAGATACCACCGCATTCTGTCTGTTCATAATCAATCAGTTCTGTGATTGTCGGATGTGTTCCACAAACCGCACAGGAACCATCCGCTTTGGGAAGACGGATTTTCCGGAAGTCCATTTTGATTGCATCAAAAGTCAGCAGGTAGCCCGTCAACAGATCTCCAACTCCCGTGATATATTTGATTGCTTCCATCGCCTGAAGGCTGCCAATGACGCCGCCCATGGCTCCGATCACCCCCGCCTGTTTGCAGGTCGGAACCGCATCTTTGGGCGGCGGATTTTTAAATACGCAGCGATAGCAGGGACCCTCCCCCGGCACGTAAGTCATCAGCTGTCCTTTAAATCGGATGATTCCCGCGTGAGAAAATGGTTTCCCCGCCATCACACAGGCATCATTGATCAGAAATTTTGCCGGGAAATTATCGGTCCCGTCAATAATGAAATCATAGTCTCTGATCAGATCCATGATATTTTCCGCGCTCACAAATGTGCGGTATGTATTTACCTGCACATCTGGATTCATCCGGTTCATCGTCTCTTTTGCAGACAGAACCTTCGCCTTTCCCAGGTCCTCTGTCGAATGGATGATCTGTCTCTGAAGGTTCGAGAGATCCACCTCATCTGCATCTGCGATACCGATTGTCCCGACTCCCGCAGCGGCCAGATACATGGCCGCAGGCGCCCCTAAGCCCCCGGCACCGATGATCAGCACCTTCGCATTTAACAGTTTTTTCTGACCCTTTACACCAATTTCCTTTAAAATGATATGTCTGGAATAACGCTCCAACTGCTCATTTGACGCCGTCCAGCGCGATGCCGGAGCATCAGCCGGGCGCGAAGCATTCACGGCACTGGCGGTATTCGCATCCTTTTGTACTCCCATCAGCAGCCGCCTCCCATAAAATACAGAAATTCAACCACGTCGCCTTCCTTCAGCGCCGCACTTTCAAAAGTAGCGCGCTCCGCAAATTCCTCATTTACAGAAACACTGACATAATCCGGCATTTCCACATCCTCTGATCTGATTAGCTCTGCAATCGTAATCCCATCCTTTACTTCCTTTGTTGTACCTGCAACCGTTATTTTCATCGCAATTTCTCCTCCATAATTTTAAGGTAACAGTTCAGAACAGCATCGAAATGACAGGTACTGAGCGCCAGCGGCGTCTACACTTCGCTTCAGTCCGTCCTTAACGCGTGCCACTGGCACGCAGGATCGTTTAGCACCGACCGAAGCGGAGCGTAGACCTGCGGCCTGCTGTTCTGAATAGTACCATTTTTTGAAATGACACCCATCGCTTCCTTTTATGCACATGGACGCTTACAAATTCTCTCTTACCGCCAGCTCCAGCACAAGCTTTGGCTGCACGCCGTTCAGCCGTCCGACTTCCTTTCCGTCTTTCAGGAAAAGAAACGTTGGCGCGGAAAGGACGTGATATTCAGCAGCAAGCTCCGAATTCCACGCGACATTTACTTTCCCGATAAACACCTGGTCGCCAAATTCTTCTGTCAGCTCTTCCTCCAGCTCAGCCAGCACCGGCGCCATGCGTTTGCAGGGAACGCAGCTGTCTGAATAAAAATCAATCAAAGACAGTCTGCCATTTTCTAATACCTTCTCTTTAAAGCTTGTACCATCAACTTTTTCCGCCATTATGTTCTGCCCCTTCCTACTCGACTTTTCTCACGATCAAATCGAAAGTGCCGTCCTTATTGTCGATCAGCTTCAGGACCTGATGTCCTTCTTCTTTAATGCTTCTTGGAACATTCTGGACCGGTTCTCCCTCATTTAAATGGATCGAAAGAATCTGCCCATCCTCCAGTTCCTCCAGCGCTACTTTTGCTTTCACGAATGTCACCGGGCAGACGACATCCGTGATATCGACTGACTCATCTACCTGAAATTCCGCCATTCTATTTTCCTCCTTTTACTCGGTTTCCGTTTCTGTGACTTTTTTGTACGTTCACAGTTCCCCTGCTTATTGACTGCCAGGCAAATCGAAAAACAAAGCTTTGCCCTTTATCCGGCTGTACACACCGTTCCTGCGGTTCGTGACGTTCCTGCAGTTCATACCGTTCCAGCAGTTCGTGACGTTCATTGATCTATAAGCGTTCTATACCGCACAGGCTTCCAGAGGACTCCGGCTGAGAGCAGACTCCGGCAAGTGTGCAAAATGTACATGATTCAGGCAGGGTTCGCTGCCCCATCGTACGCTGCTTTCAGCACCTCATGGAACCTCTCTTTGCCGACGCGGTCGATCGTGAATTTGAACCGCTCTCCGGCGTTCGCGTTTTCTCCAAAAAACTGAATCGCCGCATCTGTGACGGCAAAAAGCTGCTCTTCGGATGTGATAAGGGGCAGGGGCGACTCTCCCTGGAAAATACTGTTGCCGAACGTGCCTCCAAACGACAGAATGTATGCCGATTCCGCGTCCCAGGCGTCGGTCGGGCAGGATTTTGCACATCTTCCGCAGTAATTGCATTTTTCGTAATCTACCGTGACCTTTCCATCCTCCAGGGTAATCGCATGGGAGCGGCAGACCTGTTCACAGACGCCGCATCCGATACAGTCCTCCTGACGCCATTTAACATTCAGCGCCCCCTTGATTCCTACATCATTTTCCTCTGCTTTCAGGCAGTTATTCTGGCAGCCTGTGACTCCAAATTTGAATTTATGGGGAAGCTCTCTGCCGAAGTAGCGCTGATCCAGCTTTTTCGCAATATCCTGACAGTCAATATTTCCGCTCGGACAGACCGCATTTCCCTGGCAGGCCGTCACTGTCCGGACACGCGGCCCGCAGACACCAGGCTTGCAGCCGCCCTCTGCAAGCTCTGCTTTCACCGAATCAATGTCCTTTAATTTGATAAAAGGAATTTCCACCCCCTGACGGGATGTCAGATGAACATAACCCTCCCCATATTTTTCTGCCACCTCGGCAATTTTCGCGAGATTCTCTGCCGTAAGCGTACCGCCTACTACCTGCAGGCGCAGAGAAAAATGGTCTTTTTGCTTCTGGCGCATAAAGCCGCCTTTTTTCAGAGTAGCGTAATCAACTGCCATTTTTTCCTCTCCTCTCTTACAGGGAAGCCGCGGGCATTCTCCCTCAGGTCTTCCCCCTGTGTTTGCTTTACATATTGACAGGATCCCGTAAACAGTTCTTTCAGGCCTTCCCGGTTAATCATCGGATTTCATATCCCCGGCCTCTCTGTTACAGATATCCGCCATCTTGTGTACCCTCTGATACCAGAGAGGTCTCCCGAAGGATCGCCCGCGCGATCTCGCTTGCGGAGCGGATATCCGCATCCCTCCATCCTGTGTAGAAGGACGGATTCTCCGCAATCTGTACGCCCGGATTTTCCACCAGAAGTACGATCAGGCCTGCCTCCGTCAAAAGCTCCAGAATCCGGTCTGTATTCTCACCCGGCTCCGGCTGATAAAGGAACGTTCTTCTTCCCTCCATGTACAGCCTGTATTCCACCTCC
>JAJBVE010000218.1 GCA_020859995.1 Clostridiales bacterium | reverse complement strand
TCACCACCAATTTTTTGCGCTTTTCAGAGTGGAATTTACTTTTTCACTTCAGCAGTTTTTTTTACAGCTTTTTCCGCTTTTTTGTAGATTCTTTGTGAGTTTCTCATTTACTGCTGCTTAATCATTACAATTAGTGGGGCAGGTCACACCAGATGCAGCTGACATAACCCTCGCTGGTGTGACCTGTACTGTTATCTTTTTTCAAGGCTCCCCGCCGCAATCACTTTCCCGGATTTTCGGTCAAAGAGCAGGACATTTCCGCCCTTGATATTGAGGCTCATCTTTTCTCCGATCCGGAAGGTGGTGTTTCCAAACACAACGCTGGTGAGCAGGTACTCTCCCACCTTTAATTTGACGGTTGACTCCATACCGGTGGGCATGGCACCGTAAATGGTGGCGGGAATCCATCCGTTTTCGGTGAGTTCGATCGCCTCCGGGCGGATGGCCAGCACAAAGTCTTCGTTAGTAATTTCTGGTTCTTCCTCCACTGCGTAGTCGCTCTCATCCACCTTGGCGATGTGGTATTTAAAAACCTCGTCCTTGTTGCTCTTCTCCACAGCCTTTTTATCCTTCAGGCTCTCTGTCCGGGCAGCCTCGGCTGCTGCGGCGTCGCGGTCTCGTTTCGCAAACCAGTCCTTCAGACTCAGCGGTTCTTCCGGGCGGAAGGCTGCCTGAAAGCCATCCAGAAGCTCCAGTGCCAACGTTCCATCGGCGGCCTGTTTTCCCTTCGCCTCGATAAAGTTTACGGAGGGGTTTCCTACAAAGTCCGCCACGAACAGATTCTGCGGGCGGTTGTAGACATCCAGCGGAGCGTCGTACTGCTGCAGGACGCCGTTGTTGATCAGGCAGATTTTGGTGGCCAGCGTCATGGCCTCCATCTGGTCATGGGTTACGTAGACGAAGGTGCTCCCGGTCTCCACATGCAGGCGCTGCAGCTCGTAGCGCATCTCCAGGCGAAGCTTCGCGTCCAGGTTGGACAGCGGCTCGTCCATGAACAGCACCTCCGGCTCCGGAGCGAGGGTACGGGCGATAGCGACACGCTGCTGCTGGCCACCGGAAAGCTCCGCCGGATAGCGGTCCATAAACATGCCGATCTTTACAATCCGGGAGACTCTGCGGACGGTCTTGTCGATCTCCTCCTTCGTCAGCTTTCTCGTCTCCATGAGAACCTTGCCGTTTTGAACCACGGCATAATTCTCATCCAGGGACTGGCCTTTTGCCTCGTAGGATTTGCAGATGGAGGCTTCCTTCTGCGCGTATTCCTCCGCCTTCTTTTTTGCAGCTGCATCCGGTTCGGACGCCTCGTGAATTTTCAGATTGAAAAGCTCCTTCGCCGTGTACATGGACAGTGTAAACGCGTCGATCAGCTTCAGGTAAACTCTGTCAGTGTCCAGCTTTCCCCGCTTGTCGCGGCACTCTTCTACCAGTTCTTTGATCTTTTTGCCATTTTTCAATGCCTTCGCCAGCTCGCCCGCCTTCATTGCCTCAAAATCATATTTGGGCAGCGGTTCTTTTACGTTGGAGAGGCCAAAGGCAATGTTTTTATAAACCGTCATATTCGGCCAGAGAGCGTAATTCTGGAACAGAAAACCGACCTTCCGTTTGTTTGCGGGGATATTGATCCCGGCCTCGCTGTCAAAGACCACCCGGTCGCCGATCCGGATCTGTCCGCTTGTCGGGGTCTCCAGACCCGCGATCATGCGCAGAATCGTCGTTTTTCCGCAGCCGGACGGGCCCAGGAGCGTGATAAAAGAGTTATCCGCGATATCCAGATCCAGATGATCGACCGCGTAAAATTTCCCCCATCGTTTCGTTATATTTCTCAAAGTAATTTCCGGCATATCAGTTCCCTCCTATTCCCTGATCCAGACTCGCCCCGGTCAGTTTATTCACAATCGTATTGAAAAACAGGATCGTTACAATCAGAATCAGATTGATCGCGCTGGAAAATGCGTACAGTCCCATCTCATCAAAATAGTCCAGCGTCGTGGAGAGGATGAAGCCCTGCGTACACAGAAGCAGGAACAGGGACAGCTCGCGCAGACAGGTCATAAACGGCAGCATATAGCCGCTGATGATCGAGGATTTCTGGATCGGAATGATGATGCGAAGCATCCGCTTGTACCAGGGAATGTCCTGGATGATGGCGGCCTCCTCGATTTCATTGCTCAGCTGGAGCATGGAATTGAGCGCGCTCCGGCTGGCAAACGGAATGTATTTAACTGTACCGGCGATAATCAGGATCGTATACGTATTGAAGAGGTTGATCGTTCCGTTTGAAAACAGGATAAAAAACGCGGCGCTCACTGCGATCGACGGCATCAGGTAAGGCAGAAACGCCATACTGTTGACATAGTTTGCCCACTTGCTCCTGCGGTTTTTGGACACCGCATAGCCGATCAGGGTGCCGATAGTACCGGCGATCAATGCGCAGCTGACGGACACCAGCAGCGTTCCCTTAAAGGCGTTCCAGATCGTGCTGTTGAAAAGAATGCCCATCTGTCCGTACATTCCGTTTTCTGTCACGTTCTCGCTCGTCAGCCACCATTTCAGCGTCAGATTGCTTAGGTTTCCCGTGTACAGGAAGCTGTAATCTCCCGGATTCGGCAGGAAGGTTTCCAGTGCGAACAGCAGGATCGGGAAAATGCTGGTGAAAAAGGTCACCACAACCAGCACTCCCGCTACCACGTACTTGCCAATTTTGCCAATGTTGATTTTTGAGAGCTGGCCGGATTTTCCGGTCACGGTGGTGTAATTCTTCCGGCTCTTTAAACTGATCTGGTTCATCCCCAGAATGATGATGCCGAAGATCATCATAATGATTGCCAGGATACTGGCCTCCCCCGTATATTTCGAGTTCATGGAAATGTACTTGGTGGAGAGCGTCGTCAGTCCCAGATAATGCGGCACCGGGTAGCTGCCGACCGCCGAGCCAAACACCAGCAGGATCGTGGAGAGAATCGCCGGCTTGATCATCGGGATTGTCACGCGGAACATCGTCTTCCACTTGGGCGTATCGAGAATCGTCGCCGCCTCCTCCAGGTTGGCGTCCATGTTCCGGAAAATCCCGCCGATCAGGATGTATGCGAAGGGCGCGTAGTGCAGTCCCAGCACCACCGCGCAGGGGAACAGCCCCTGGCACCACCATTTGGGCATCGTGATGTTAAACAGCGACGCAAGCAGACCGTTTGATGTGCCCGTGACCGCATTGCTGTTAAACATATTCTGCCAGACCACCGCCAGCGTCCACTGCGGCATAATATAAGGGAAGATAAAAATTCCGCTTAAATATTTTCTGCATTTCATATTGGTCCGGGTCACCAGAAATGCAAAGACGCCGCCGTATAAAATCGAAATCACACAGGTATAGACCGCCAGCAGAAACGTGTTCCACAGCGGCTTCCACAGGTTGGTTCTGGCCAGACGGCTGGTAAACAGGTCTATATAATTGGCCACTGTATACCCGGAGGCTTTTCCTGTCAGGTACGCGTCAATCGTGCCCGGGTGGATCTTAAAGGTATCCTGGACAATGGCGACAATCGGCGCGACCGTGGTAAAGGTCAGTACAATTCCAAACAAAAGCAGGATGATGTTCTGCGGTTTGGAGAAGAATGTTCTGATTTTATTTTTCGTCATCAAGCCCGCTCCTTTCTCTGATTTTCTAAATTTGACGTTGCTGAGAGTCCATGACTGCATCCCGATAAAAGGATTGTATCAGCAGGGGCGCCGCACAGGCTCATGCGGCGCCCCTTGTTTCATCGTTTATGAAATGGAATCCTGTTTTATGGGATTTCCGCGCTGCCGCGCTTTTTTCATATGCGGACAATCTTATTCTGACAGAGGTTATTATCCAATAGGGAAACTCAAATACCTCTGAAGATTCCCTGTATTTTATCAGCAGCCCAGTTGATCTGAGAATCGCTGGATTTCGCCAAGAGTTTCATCACTCTGCAGAATCGCTGCACTTCGTCAGAATCCCATCACTCCGCAGAATTGCGGTACTTCGTCAGAATCCCATCACTCCGCAGAATCGCTGTACTTCGTCAGAAGCTCGATCCAGCTGCCGACTGTGAAGGATACGGATGCGCAGTATTCCGGGTCTTCCAGAACCAGCTCGCCGGTGGTCGTCCACCAGTCATAACCGCGGTCGTTCTTAGCGTCGTAAACGTTCTCGCCATCCTCATTGTAGCCGCCGGTGCTGTGCTGATAGGTCGCCTCAGTCGCCTCTGCTACTTCCGGATTGGAGGAGTAGCCGCCCATGTCCTTGCCCCATGCGCTGAATCCGCTCTCGGTGCAGGTCATGTACTGAATAAACGCACATGCGGTCCACGGAAGCGGGCTGTTGTCCGTCACAAACAGATAATGGCAGTATCCAAAGCCGCCGATGCCCGTATAGCCGTCCTCATAAGCAGCAACCTTGATGTTGTTTACAGAAACACTGTCTGACTCTTCTACCGAACGAAGCTTGGAATAAACCAGCAGACCGCACTGGTCCGTCGCAGAATCGGTTACCAGCGTGTTGCAGATCGGGCCGTCGTCTGTCTGCTCATTATAGCTCTCTACCCAAAGCTTGATCCACGCCAGCGCATAAGCGCCGTTCTCACCCAGGCCAAGGTCTTCCGCATCCTGTGCAAGCTCGTCGATATACGGCTTGAAGTATGCTTTATCCTCATCATCCAGCGCGTCATACGCTTCCTTCAGCCAGGTCGCGTAGGTATCTTCAGTGAGCATGTACAGGAAGTTCTTTCCTACGATCTCAGAATCAATGTCCATGTACAGTGCATGTACGCCCTCTGCCACGAAATCCCAGCAGTTGTCATAAACTGCGTCGCCGGTGCAGTTGTACATAAATACTTTGTTCAGTGTCTGCAGCGGAAGATATCCGTCATACTCGTCTGCAGTCGTCCCGTTCGCCTCTGCCCACTCCAGCGGGATGTAGGTCTTCAGGATGCCGGTCTGCACCATCTTGGACTCGATCTGGTTGCCGTCCTGGATCAGGGTCATGGAGAAGGTGCCCGTATCCTTCAGCGAATCTGCGGTCAGCTGCTCGAAAATCTTGTTGTTCTTCGGCTGCTGCCACTCATACTCCATAGTATAGGATGAATCAATGCTCTGCAGATACTCAATAAAGAGCGGAAGTGCGCTGGATCCGCGGCTGGAATTGCCCACGCCGTAGAAGGTCGCGCCATTGGACTCCTCGATCGCCTTGAGCGCCAGCTCTTCCATGGTCATGGTCTGCGCCTCCGCAATGATCTGATCCACCTCGGAGAGCTCCTCTGCGGACACCCCTGTATACGCTCCCAGGGACATCGCTGCCATACTCGCGGCAAGTGTAAGTGCTAAAAATCTTCTCTTCATACGGTTTCCTCCTTGTCTGGCTGGCTTTCCGCCGGACAGGTTTTGAAAAAACTCTGCTATGACTATAAATGTCTCACAGCAGATGCTTCTATCCCTGTTTCACGACTCTGCGGATAAGCCGGATGCCATTTACTTTGCCATTGCTTTACTTCTTGCTACATGTCTCGATTTTAGCAAGTTCAGGAGGAAATATCCATAAGTCAATTCTGCTCTTTTTTGTAGAATTCTGATATTCTGCACAGTTTTTCTTTTATATTTCCGATATTTTTGTATGTATTTCACATCATCTTTTCCCGGACTGATATTCCGACGGCGTCATTCCAACCAGTTTCTTGAATGTATTAGAAAAATAGGCAATATCCCGGTATCCGACCTGCTCCGCCACCTCATAGACCTTATTGCGGCAATCCGAAAGCAGCTCCAGCGCCCGGCTCATCCGATATCTGGTGATGCAGTTCATCACCGTAATCCCGGTCTCTTTTTTAAACATGCGGCTGAGATGGCCTTCGCTGAGCCCGACCGCACCGGACACATCCCGGATGCTGATCTCACTTTCCATATAATGTGCTTCGATGTAGCGGAGCGCCTCCTGAATATACCGGCTTTTCGCTTCATTTTTCTCTTCCGGTATATCTGTCCTGGCTTCTGCTCCGCCTTCCCGGCTTCTTCTCCACGCAATCCTTTCCTTCACCCGAAGAATGACCTTCTCCAATTCTCCGTCCTCAAATGGCTTCAGAATATAATCGTCCGCATAAAGCTTCAAGGCCTCCCGGGCGTACTCAAATTCATCGTAGGCGGTCAGAAAAATCACAGATACCGCGTTTCCTTCCCGCCGCAATTCCTTCAGCATGTCGATTCCATTCATTTTCGGCATGCGGATGTCGCAGATGATCAGGTCCGGCTGCTGCTTTCTGGCCTGTTCCAGTCCGCTCATCCCGTCCCCAGCCTCTCCGACTACTTCAAAACCCAGCGAGGCCCAGTCTGTCTGACTCACGATTCCTCTGCGCACAAATGGTTCATCATCGACTACAAGTACCTTGTAAAGAGGCATTCTTCTCCATCTCCTCTCCATTTTTCCAGCCCGCTGCCATGGACGCATACGGGGCAATGTTTTACCTCAGGATCCGCTGCCATGGGCGCATACGAGGCAATGTTTTGCCTCAGGATCCGCTGCCATGGGCGCATACGGGACAATGTCCTTCCAATGCTTCCGTTTTAGGCAGCTGCCGGGAATTATACTCCATTCTCTTTCTTAAAGAAAGCTAATGCGCTGCCATCATTATCCGTTATCAATTATCAAATTACAGACGAATCCGCCATACCATTCGGCGATTTGCGGACTGGCATGCGGATTGTCACCTTCGTCCCGCACGGACTTATCCGCTCTGCAGTCAGCCCATAAGCCTCCCCATAATAAAGCCGCAGGATCGTGTTCACGTTATACAGTCCGATATGCCCCGAACGATGTGCGTCTGTTTCTCTCTTTAATTGCTCCATAATCTGCGGATCCATGCCGCAGCCATCGTCGGTGACTTCTATCATTAATACTTTGTTCCGTATTTCTGACTGCAATTCGCTCCGCGTTTCCGTTTGCGCTGCTAACTGCTGTTTGCACCGCCTTTCGTTTTGCACTTCCGGCTGCTGTTTGCACTGCCTTTCGTTTTGCACTTCTGGATGCAGCTTACACTGCCTTTCCATTTGCATTTGAGGCTGCGTTTCAGGCCTGCTGCCGGAATAGGTTTCAGCGCACAAATCAGGTGCCAGAAAAGCACGCACACAGACGTGTCCCTGCTCGCAGTCCTTCAACCCATGGATGACCGCGTTTTCCACGATCGGCTGTACGATCAGCTTCGGCACCGGGATCTCGCAAAGCTCCTGCGGAAGGCTGATTTCAAACACAAACCGTCCCTCAAAACGGATTTTCTGAATCTGCGCGTAGCAGTCCACCAGATCCATCTCCTCGCGCAGAGAAAGAAACTGACTCCCGGAGATGCTGGTTCGCAGAAGTCTGGCCAGTCTGGTCGAAAGGGTCGCGATCTCCGGAATCCCGTTTTCTTTGGCTACCCATTTGATCGTGTCCAGTGTATTGTACAGGAAATGAGGATTCAGCTGCGCCTGCATCATGGCGATCCGGGTTTCATCCAGCTGTTTTTGCTGCCCCACCTGCGTTTCCATATATTGTTTCAGTTCCAGAGTCATACGGTTGAAGCAGATAGCAAGCTCTCCCAGCTCGTCCGGACGGTCCGCCCGCATCTGCACCTGCGTATCCAGCTGACCCTTCTGTACCTTTTCCATCGCCTCTTTGAGTGCCCGTATCGGGCGGAACAGCTGCCCGGAAAGAGCTGCGGACAGGAAAATGCCCAGCACGGTAGTTGCCAGAACCATCCAGAACAGCACCGAATACATGGACTGCAGCGTCTGAGAGGTCAGCACTACAGGGCGTAGCAGGGCAAAATACAGTCCGGTTTTCCCGAGGCTCATCATATAAACGCGATTATTTTCATAGTCCTCCTGCAGGTGCTCTCCGGCCAGATACCTTGACTTTAAGATCGATCCAATCTGCGTGCTATTGGCCGTCCCGGCGCTGTACACCGTTTCCAGGAATTCATCCAGAATACAAAATCCATCCTGGTTTCCAAACAGCCCGTTCAGAATTTCTCCAAAGCCGTCCTCATCCATGAAAGCGGTCACATAGCCAATGCATTGTTGATTCTCATCCAGAACAGCCGACGCGGCCGACAAAAGCAGGCTCTCGTCATCGTAATTCTGTGCCCTCTGAATCACCATCTCACTCGTTTCGGATAAAAGAGCCGCCCTTAAAATCCCCCAATAAACTGGCAAAGTTTTCTGATGCGGAGAAGAGCTGACCGAAAACAGACATGTCCCGTCCGCAGAATAGATCTCAAATTCTGCCTTTTCCCGAAGCTGTGCCGTCTCTTCATAAAGCCGGGCATAAACTTCCGTAGCCATCCCGCTTCGTCCCGTAGCGAGCGCCTCCGCGATCAGCGCATCTGACGCAAGACTTTCCAATGTTTCATCCAGATCGTCAAAAAAGTCCAGCAGAGTCCCGTTTACCACCTGCGCCTCCTCCAGATCCAGCTTTCTTGAATCATCTGTCAGCTTCACGCGAAACAATTCGATCAGGAAAACACTGCACAAAACCAGCGGAATCAGAGAGACGAGCAAAAGTCCGAACAGCAGCTCCCGCTTAAAAGATTTTCCAATAAAGGTTTTCATGTCCATTCCTCTTTACTAAAACATTGTGTAAAGCACTTCTTTTTTGCAAAATCAAGCATTTCACCCGCTCTGGTCATCCCCACAAATCTATTTCATCAGCTCCGCCCACTCATTGAGAATTTTCTCTCGCCACTGCACAGCCAGCTCCAGGTCAAAATCAATCAGCCCGAAGCTCTCCTCTTCCTGCTCAAAATCCGTCCGCACGCTCCGCCGGCTCATGGTTTCCACAGCCAGCCGCTGTACATCCTCACTCACAATAAAATCCACAAACTGTTTCGCATTTCCCAGATGACTCGTTCCCTGTACGATCGCACAGCCGTCCGGCACTGCACTCGTCCCTTCCTCCGGGTAGACAATCGTCAGATCATCTCCCGCCAGGATCCGCTTTCGCGCAGTCTCCTCCAGGGTAATTCCTACCAGGCGCTTTCCGGAGACCACCTGGTCTGCCACATCGCCGGAGCCTTCCGCCATCTCTCCATCCAGTGCACCGGCAAACGCCCCAAGCGTCTCATCCACTCCCAGATCCAGAGCCTGAATCATCGTCACCAGCATCGTGTAGCTGCTGCCGGAATTTGCCGGATCCGCAAAGGCGATCATTCCATCCCAGTCCCCGGATAAAAGATCCGAAAAGCCCTCCGGCGCCTCCGATACGTCCACCAGCTTACTGTTATAGATCAGGACAATCGGCAGTCGGGTAAAGACCGTCCAAAAGTCCCCGTCCGAGACATACTCGGCAGAGAGCAGATCCGCCTCACTGCTTCTGTACGGTTCAAAATACTCTTTGCAGGACTCGTAGCTTTCCACCCCTCCGCCGAACATAATGTCGCATTCTTCCCCGGCGGCAATCCGGTCCAGAAGCTCCGCCGTACCTCCGTCCGTCACCTCCACCCAGATGCCGGTCCGCTCCTCAAACTCACGGATGATCGGCTCGTAAACCTCCTCTTTGTGGGAAGTAAAAACAATCAGGCGATCCGAATCCTCGAGGGCAGGCAAGAGCGCATCCTCTGCGGACTTTCCCCGGCAGCCCGTACACGCAGCAGACAGGCAAAGCAAAAATATTAAAACCAAATGCATCAAACGTTTCATCTTGTCCCCGCTCTTTTGACAACGCAAATCAAGTCAGCAAAATTTACATGCAATTCATGTTTCATTTACGCAGATTTTACATCTGATGCTATCATATCTGATTTGTCACGGAATTACAAGACAAATTCCCCGGCGCTGGAGCTGCCTATCACCAAGACACTGACAGAGCAGACTGGCTGCCAAATACTTGCAAATTTCAAAAATGGGTGATTGTTCATTATCGTCTGCTTCAAACAGAAAATTTGATCATTCAAGGGGCGAGGGCGACACTGCATGATTATTGCAGTGCCGCCCCCTTACCCATCACAGCAGTGGAGTCATATAAATCGGCAGATAGAGGATTCCGTTCTCCTCCTTATAGTCCTTCGTGTGCAGTACGATCGGCACATCCATATACTCGCCATACTTCGTCCGAAACTTTTTCAGTGAAGATAACGTATACCGCTCACCGGATTTTACCTCGATTGGTGAAATGTTATGTGCACTGGTGATCCTGCTTTTTGCAATCAGAAAGTCAATCTCCATCCTTGCGCTGGCATCCGTGCGCGAGGACTTTGAGAAAAAATAGAGCTTGTGCCCGGATGCCGCCAGCATCTGCGCCACGATGTTTTCCATCAGCATGCCTTCATTAACCGTAAGCTTGTCAAATAACAGCTTTCGGTATATTTCCTCAGATACAATGCCTTTCTCATCAAAGGCATGGCTGATCAGCAAACCAGTGTCGGCCATATAACACTTCATGGTTTTTCGGTCCATATTCATTTTCAGTCCGATGTTCGGCTCGGAACAGTTGTAGCAGTTATTTACAATCATGGCGTCAGCCAGCCAGAAGAAAGGCTGCTCGTATTGCCTGGTTTTCGCCCCCGATCGGATATCCTTCAGGCGGAACTTTTTCTCGTGCCGCGACAGCTGCGCCGGTATCTGATCAAAAATAGCCTCGACCGCCAACTCACTTCCGACGGAATGCTTGCGGATATCCTCCCGATAAAGCGTGAGAATCCCTCTCTTTACGCGATCCACCTCGGCGAAATCCTTTTTTCTCTGATAAGCTTCCACTGCCTGCGGCATCCCTCCGACAATCAGATACTGCCGGAAATAATCCATAGCTTTCCGATGCATCGCCTGCCCCATGGGACGCTTTTTCTCATAACAGGAGCGAATCAGGGGCATCAACGTCTCATTCTCCATAGCCCACAGAAATTCCTCAAAATCCATGGGGTACATATAAACATGTTCCTCTTCGGAAGGAATCACAATGTCCCGGACGTTTTTCCGTATCGACATAAGAGAACCGGTTTCCAGATAGACATACCTTCCGTCCGCCACCAGATATTTGATAGCTCCTCTCGCCCGCGGGAACATCTGCACCTCGTCAAATATGATCAGCGTTTCCCCCTGATAAAGGTGTACATTATAATAACCTGACAGATACAAAAAAAATGTGTCCAGATCATCCAGATAATTTTCAAACAGCTCCTGCACCTGACGGCTTGCACGGTTAAAATCAATCAGGATATAAGATTTAAAATTCTCCCGGGCAAATTTCTCGGCGATGTAACTCTTTCCGACACGCCTTGCTCCGTCGATCAGCAGCGCAGTCTGTCTGGAACGGTTTTTCCATTCGAGCAATGTATCGTATATTTTTCGTCTCATAAGGTCCTCCGTTTTAGGTGATTAAATCGACTACGATTCCTGTATGCGGTTTAACTGTCTGCGTAGCGACCAATTGCTAACTATGGGTATTATACACGAGAGTTCGTGCAAATACAAGATTATCATTTTTATTTTTTAGCACATTTTCAAGATTATTTTTTCGCTTTATATACACTTTTTCAAGATTATTTTTTTGCTCTATATGCACTTTTTCAAGATTATCATTTCGCTTTATATGCACTTTTTCAAGATTATTATTTCGCTTGATATACATATTTTCGAGATTATTATTTCATTTGATATGCACATATTCTAGATTATTTTAATCATTTATTCGTACCAAAGCGAGATTATTTTCGCCCGACTGCTTCAAAATATATTCGAGGCCTCCCCATAAAGCAATCGAAAAACACACAGGATTTCACAAAATATCAGAAATCGGCAAAAAATCCGCTTCTTTCGGAAAATTCACGAATCTACAGTGAATTTCACCGAAAAGGGGCGGATTTTCTCTAAAAGGAGTCGATAAGAAAATCTCCGTAAATAGCTATTCAGAGCTTCTGCCGTCAAGCGGCACTTCCGGTATTTCATGTACCATTTCTTTGAGAAGCAAAGCATACTCATGTCATTTCCGCTTCTTCAGTCTGCCTTAAATGAAATTGTCTTTTTACCGCAAACTGTAAATTTGAAATCTCCAATCACAAAGGAATTCCCTGATACCTTTTCAGAAAGCTGTCTGCTCTCGATAAACTCATCCGTGACCATCACCAGAAACTGTCTGTCATCTGTATTTACCAGATAAAATTCCTTGTCAACATTTTTCACGCTATTGATAAAATCAGGCACTCCGAAAAACGGACCTGTAAGCCCCAGGCCCCAGTCTATCGCTTTTTCAGCTTTCGTCAGAATCTGTTTTGCAAGCAGCGGCCAGATCCTGGCATCCGGATACTTCTCCGCCACCACCATATCTTTCCTGCCGGTTTTTTGCGGCAGTCTGGGACAGTTTGCCTTTTTCTTATCGTAATGATACCGGCTCAGGTCAATTTCCTCTCTCATAACAGAAAAATTCAGCTTCTTTCCATCGTCCAGAAGATAATCGATACTGACATTCAGCAAGTCTGCGAGTTTCCGCAGGTTTTCAATATCCGGCATACCCTTGTCAGATTCCCATTTTGTAATAGCCTGCCTGGATACCAGGATTTTTTCTGCCAGCTGCTGCTGTGTCAATCCCGCACTTTTTCTTGCCTGTGCAATTTTTTCTCCAAGCGTTAATGATTCGCCTCTGTTCTGTGTTTCCATAACCAGGACACCTCCGTAAATTAAAATCAGCTCCCGCTGTTGCTTTCACTATACGGCCAGGCACAGCAAATCACAAGAAACGCCCGTTTTCCTGGGTGCTACGCTCCGTAGCATGAAGTCTTCTGCCGTTAAATATGTAATACTTTTTTAATGGCTTTCCTCTTTATCACGGTTCCGCCTCGCTTTCCCGGTTCATAATCTCCTCAAAAATCGGAGTAAAGTCTATATCCTTAATTGCACCATATTCGCTGACAAAATAATGCTGCATATAGTCGTCATGCATCCGGACTCCTTTATCGCCAGTCGTACCAAAATCCGACAGAGCATAAAGAATGCTGAGGTGCGTGTCATCATCACGCTCCACAAACTTAATCTCATCCCTTCTGAGAAGGTTTGAATTAAGGAATATCGGATTATGTGTATTAAATATCAGCTGCGCATGATGGACGTTGATTTCGTCATTATGAAATATATTAATGATGTTCATAAGCGCCATCGGATGAATAGAAGCGTCAAATTCATCCACAATTAAAGTCCCCCCTGTCAGGATTGCTTTTATCACCAAAGGAAAAATCGTAATGAATCGGATGGTTCCATAGGATTCAAACAGCTCAGCTGCCATTGTTGTAATTTTCCGGTTCTCCTCATCCCTGAAAATGGAACACAGTTTTGCACCTGAATCATCGTCGCCTGTAACATATCCGATTGCGTTGGAATTAATACCAAACAGCTCGGCCGCCTGATTGGTCGTCTTCTCAATATATACCGTTGGCTTCTGCGGGTCAGAAAACCTCTTAATCAGCTGCAGGGAATCTGCCCTGCAGATAACCATGAACTTATTGGCAAACCATCCCGATATCATCTTCACCAGTTCCTGTGAATACAGCAGCTTAAAACCGTTCATAAGGAACAACTCTTCCGGGTTCAGACTGTCCCTCGCTATCTGGTACATCCCGTCCATATTGGAATCCACAGAGGGTGACAAGTATTTCTCAATCTCGCTCAGTTTTCCCATCTCCAGAGTCTCGCCTCTGTTGAAAATCATCGACTCGTTAACGCATAAAGTTTCACGAATGATTTTCCTGTCATGCTTATAATCCAAAAACGCACCAATATCCAAGACAATTTCATATCCTATCAAAAGGTTATTCTCCATAAAGGTAATACCAAATTCCACCGGCTGTGCCGATGCAAGTGTATTATTCGGTATAAGCTCCATCGACTCTGCAGCAGGATTAGGGGAACCCTGTTGTTCCATATTTCGTATATGGCCTCTGAGGACAATAGAACGCAGCGTATCCATTGCACCGATTACATTCGATTTTCCTGATGCATTGGGGCCATAAATAACCGAGGAACTTAAGCTCTTAATTGTTCTTTTTTTGAATTTTATAATGCCCAGGCTATAATCAAGTCCCTTCTGCTTGGGAGCAGCTTCCATGAAAAACACTGCCTCCTCCGCAAATGATTTGTAATTTTTCATTCTAAACTGCAACAGCATGTTCAATTCCTCCATTCTGCAATTCTTTTGCAAAATCATCTCTAAATTATACCTGCAAATATGTAATATGTCAATAATGCATTCCTTTATTTTGCATATCTTTTGCAGAATTTATATTATTACGGAACGTTTTATCTTTAGTCTCTAACACAACATCCGATGTACCCTCTACCAATTTGGAGGTTTGTTGAAGCTCATAAACGTAAAAAACAAATAAAATTTTCTAAAACATCACATTTTTCCAAAATTATTTCGGACTTTTCGTCAGGCACCCTGTTTTTTAGGCTTCCGTTCTTGTTCTTTTTCTTCATTCGTATTAAGATATTATAAGAAAACCGCTTCGCATAATGCTCCAGAATCTGGCGATTCTGTCGTTCATATACAGGCTATTATGGCACCCGAGTCAAATACCCCGATGCAAGCATAGGGGGTATTTGTCTTTGCTTCGGTCACTTGGTTCGTTGCTTCGCGGGAATTACAATGCAGCTCACAAACATAACATGTAACCAAATCCATAGTAAGATTCCCCACCATAAAGGAGGCATATCCATGGCAGCATTTGAAAAAATAAAAAGCGGTCTCGCCGGTCTGGACCGGGTTCTGGACAATATCCGGCTCGGCGACAATGTCGTCTGGCAGGTGACAGATTTGTCCGAATATCGGTTTTTCGTAGAGCCGTATATCCGGCAGGCCATTGTGGATCAAAGGAACCTTGTTTACATCCGCTTCGCGCAGCATGCGCCGATCATCCCTCTCCCGGAGGAGCCGGAGCTTTCGAAGGATTGTGAGGTCTCCTGCATTCTTCCGGAAGGAGGTATTCATGTCTATCGGTTTGATCCGGAGGTCGGCTTTGAGCAGTTTACGGTCGCCATCCACGACGTGATCACGAAGGAGGGCCGGGATGCTTTTTATGTGTTCGACAGCCTCTCCGAGCTACAGTCCGCCTGGTACACGGACCTGATGATGGGCAACTTTTTCTGCGTGACCTGCCCTTATCTGTTTATCCTCGACACGGTTGCCTTTTTCCCGCTGATCCGGGGGCGGCATTCTTTTGACGCGGTCGCGCGTATCCGCGAGACGACACAGCTTCTGCTGGATGTGCATTCGGACGGCTCTGCCATCTATGTCCACCCGCTCAAGGTCTGGAAGCGCTATACGTCGACGATGTTTTTGCCGCATTTCTGCAGCGGGGCAGACGACAATTTTGAGCCGCTGACCGACCCGGTGGAGGCCAGCCGCTACTATTCCCTGATCAAATCCTCCTCGACCTTCAAACAGGAGCAGTCCTACGACAGCTACGACCGCTTCTTTTCCAAGGCAAAGGCAGACTATCAGGCAGGATATTTTACCAAAAATACTGAATCTATGATCATCGAAAGCATGATGAGCCGCGACCCGAAAATGCAGGAGCTGATCCATCAGTTTTTCGAGGCGGAGGATTATTTTACTCTGCGCGACCGGATGATCGGCAGCGGCGCGATCGGCGGCAAGGCCTGCGGCATGCTGCTGGCCCGCAAGATTGTGGAGAAAAAGCTGGACGGCTATCATAAACACGCGGAGCAGCACGATTCCTTCTACATCGGCTCCGACATTTTCTACACTTATATCGTCTCCAACGGCTGCTGGAACCTGCGCATCGAGCAGCGCACCAGCGAGGGCTACATGGCAAAAGCCGCAGAATTAAAGGAAGGCCTGCTCCACGGCAAGTTTTCCGCGGCGACCGAAGAACAATTCCGGAACATGCTGGAATACTACGGCCAGAACCCGATCATTGTCCGCTCCTCGAGCCTTTTAGAGGACGGCTTCGGCAATGCGTTTGCCGGAAAATATGAGTCCGTCTTCTGCCCCAACCGCGGCGAGATTGAAGAACGCATGGAGGCCTTTGAAAATGCCGTGCGCATCGTCTACGCCAGCACGATGGATCCGTCTGCCCTGGAATACCGCCGCAACCGCGGCCTCGACCATAAGGACGAGCAGATGGCCATCCTGGTGCAGCGCGTCTCCGGCGCCTATTACGGTCCCTATTTTATGCCGTGCACGGCCGGCGTGGGCTACAGCTACAGCGCCTACAAATGGATGCCCGACATGGATCCGTCCGCCGGCATGCTGCGCATCGTGATGGGCCTGGGCACCAAGGCGGTCGACCGCACGGAAAATGACTACCCGCGCCTGGTCAATCTCGACCGCCCAGAGGTGACCATGCTGACCAATGTCGCAGATAAGCACCGCTTTTCCCAGCACAAAATCGACGTCATCAATATGGAGAAAAATCAGGTGGAGGAGGTGTCTCTCTCCGCCCTCGTCCCCTACATGCCCCGCTGGTACAAAAACACCGTGCTGGAGCATGACACCGAGGCGGAGGACCGCCTGCGCGAGGCCGGACGCTACCGGGATGTTTACTTTGTCAGCTGTCAGCAGCTGCTGGCAAACCGAAAGTTCACCTCGATGATGAAAAAGACCCTGCACGAGCTCCAGGAAGCCTACGGGAATCCGGTTGATATCGAGTACACAGTAAACTTAAGCAAGGAAAACGATTTCGTTGTCAACCTCCTGCAGTGCCGTCCGCTGTATGTCGGCAAGGACGGCGGCAAGATCCAGATGCCCTCCCTGCCGCCGGAAAATCTGTTTTTCGAAATCCGGGACTCCTCCATGGGAAACTCCTGCATTCGTCCGATCGACATCGTCATCCAGGTCGAACCGAAGGAGTATTACGAATTTGAGCACGTAAAAAAGCCCCTGGTCGCAGAGGCGATCGGAGCCGTCAATCAATATTATAAAGGAAAAGGACGCCACATCCTGCTCACCGTGCCCGGCCGCATCGGCACCAGCTCGCCGGAGCTCGGCGTGCCGGTGCGTTTCGTGGACATCTCCGGTGTCAACGCCATCTGCGAAGTGACCGACAACCGCGCCGGTTACATGCCGGAGCTCAGCTACGGCAGCCACATGTTCCAGGATCTCGTAGAAGCCGACATTTTCTATGGAGCGATCTTCGGCGACCGCCGCACTCTTTCCTATCAGAGAGACTTCTTTGAGGGTCAGCCAAATCTCTTCCCGCAGATCTGCCCCGACCGCGCGGAGCTCTCCTCCATCGTGCGCGTGTACGAGGCAACTGGCATGCGGCTGTGGGTCGACGGGATCCAGAATCACGTAATCTGTGCGGTGGAACATTAAAATCTGATGATACAAGGGCGCTGAATATCCAGTGGTTTTGCCGCTCGAATCATCTGATATCTTTTGGGTACGGGTACATTAAAAATACGGCAGTAAGCACTGTTACAATACTTTCTGATTTCTACCTGTAATTTTTAATGATAATCTGCAAAGAAGTCCGCCCCATGTACTCGTTTATGGACGGGTAGTAGGTAAAATCCATGCGGACGCGGTTACTTCGGCCCCAGAAAAGGTTCTGAACTTCTGTTTCACCGTATTTTTCTCTTAAGTAGGTCTGGAAGGGTTCCGGATCGCCAAAATAGAGGGCATCCATGCCGTAGCCCTGGCGATTCTGAACCCTCATTTTAATTGTGTTCTTGTTTCTGCCGATGATGCGGGCGGAAACGACAAACAGGGATGTATCGGCAAACAGGGGCTTTTCGTTTCCTTTTCCAAAGGGTTCGAGAAGGGAAAGCTCGCCAATAACCTTTCCGGATATGTAATTGATCGGCATGGCGACGTCAATGCTGACTTTCTCGGTCAGATCGTCCTCCGTCAGGGTGCAGGTCTCGTTCAGGCGCCGGCGCATTTCAGGTACGCGGCTTTTTTCCAGGGAAAAGCCGGCTGCCATCGGGTGGCCGCCGAATTTCAGGAAAAGATCCTGGCACTTCACCATTTCCTCAAACATAGAGTAAGTCTCGATGGAGCGCCCGGAGCCTTTCGCCTGATCACCGCTGTCCGTGATGACGAAGGTGGGCTTGTAGTAGCGCTCGCGCAGCTTTCCGGCCACGATACCAGCGATGCTCTCGTGGCAGTCCGGGATGTAGACGACGAGGACGCGGTCCTTCTGATAGCTCTCATCAGAAGCGATCAGAGTGTTCGCTTCATTCAAAGCCTGTTCGGTCAGGGCTTTTCTCTCGTCATTGAGCTTTTTGAGTTCTTCCGCGATCTGCTCTGCTTCTTCTCTTGTTTCAGAAAGCAGCAGCCGCAGGGAATGCTTGGCAGTCTCGAGGCGGCCGCTGGCATTGATGCAGGGTCCGAGGACAAATCCAATGTGATAGGAAGTAAGCGCGGAGGGCTCCAGATTGTTGGCACGGATCAGGGCGTTCATCCCCAGGTTTTTGGTGCGGCGCAGCCGTACCAGTCCTTCTTTGACCAGAATACGGTTTTCGCCGTCGAGATCCATGACATCGCCGACCGTCGCAAAACCAGCGAATTCCAAAAAGGCTTCCGCTTCCTTCTGTGTGTGTCCCATCAGGCTGTAAAGGACACAGACCACTTTCCATGCCACGGCGGCACCGCAGAGCTTTTTATACGGATAAGGGCAGCCGGGCTGATGCGGGTTGACGAGGACATCCGCCGGAGGCAGACGATAAATGCGGTTTTCCTCCAGGGAGGGGACACGAATGGCGGGATCCTCCGCTGTATCGGATATCGTTGCACTGCTGACAAACAGCGGCTCATGATGATCGGTCACAATAACCGTCATGCCCATCTCTTTTGCGTAGGCAATCTCATCAATCGCGGCGATGCCGTTATCACAGGTAAGAATCGTGTCTACCTGCTCATTATGCGCAAACTCAATGAGACGGCGGTTGAGCCCATAGCCGTCCGTCATTCGGTCCGGGATCTCGTAGTCAACATTAGCGCCGCAGGTGCCAAGCGCGCGGTAAAGAATGTAAGTCGCGCTGACGCCATCTATATCATAATCGCCGATGATACGGATTTTTTTATTTTCCTGTATTTTCTGCGCCAGCAGTTCTGCCGCCTCCCGGCAGCCTTTCATCTGTTCGGGATCATGCAGAGAGCCAAGACCGCCGTGCAAATATTCCTGCACGGCGGGCATACCGATGACCCCGCGGTTGCGTATCAGCCGGGCTGTCACCTGGTCAATTCCATATCTCGCCGCAATGGCGGAAAAATCAGCCTTTTTCGCGGCAACGTACCATTTTTCTTTTTTTTTCATTTCCATTCCTGTGCTTTTCTTGTGCTATTTATCGTCTGTTACTGTTATATCTATTATTTCTCACCGGATACTGATTATATTTGTCTGCGATAAGTATTCGCCAGCTGCCGGTTTTATTGAATTGTATTCTGTCACCCGTATCATAAGGGATGGGCAAGCCCATCCCTTACAAGAACATGATACTGTTTTTTATAAGGAAAATGTAGCTATTTTCCGATCCTTTCCGGCTCCTCCTGATGCTGTCCTGCTTTTAATTATAGTAAACGACGTAAGTCATTTTACTTTGCCTGTGTGCCAGTGGCACACGTTTAGCCCTCGCCGGGCGGCATCCCGCATTTCATGCGGAATATTCAACGACCGGAACGGCAGCGGAGAGCGAAGTGAAGACGCCACTGGCGCTCAGCACCCTCTCCTTCCGATAAGTTGCGTTATTTCTTTGATTTCTTCTTGGTTTTCTTTTTCGCTGAACCAGAAGCCGAGCCAGTTTTTGCTTTGCCGGAGGATGCATTTGCTGCAGAGTTTCCCTTTCCTGCGGCGGATGCCCCGATTGTCGCTGCTGCGTTGCCCTGAGCGGTTCCGGCTGCGCTGCTTTGCGCATTTCCAGCCTCTGCACTATCTGCGGCTTCCACCGGTACAGTGCCGTCAGCTGCTGCCCCATGGGATTTCATCACGTACCAGAGGGAACCGGTCACGCATACGGAAGAGTAAGCGCCCGCTACCACACCGACAATCAGCGGCAGTGCGAATTCCTTGATAGTAGAAACACCGATCAGGTAAAGCATGAAGATGATGATAAAGGTCGTGAAAGAGGTATAAATGCTGCGGGTCAGGGTCTGTGTGATGCTGGCATTTACGATATCTGCCAGTGAAGAGCCAGCCATCAGCTTCTGATTTTCGCGGACACGGTCAAAAATAACGATGGTCGCGTTGATCGAGTAACCAACGATCGTCAACATGCAGGCGATGAAGGTGCTGCCCACCGAGATCCGCACGATCGCATAGCAGGCAAATACCACCAGCACATCATGCAGCAGAGCGATCACGGCACTTCCCGCGAAACGGACATCGTGGAAACGGATCGTGATGTAAATCAGCATGCAGATGGCGGCGACAACCACGGCGATGACTGCGTCCTGACGCATTTCGTTGCTGACCGTCGCGGAAATGGAATCATAAAGGATCGCGGTCGCCTCGATGTCGTAGGCTTCTTCAAGAGCCTCAGAAATCTCCTGCCGCTGATCCAGATCCAGCACACTGGTCTTGATGTAGACATCGGTAGACCCCTGTACGGTCTGGAATTGTACCTCCGCATCGCCGGTCACTTCCGTAAAGATCGGCTTAACGTCCGCCTCCAGCTCGTCCAAAGTCATTTCCTCGTTGAAGGTAACAGTCGTAGAGGTACCGCCCTTAAAATCAAGGCTTAAATTCAGCACGCCATTTCCCATAGCGGAGTTGATGCCCATGAAAACCGGTCCGAGCAGGATCAGCACAATCGAAATAGTGAAAAAGGTGCGGCGGTGTCCCACGAAATCAAAATGTTTCCGGGATTTGGCCTTTCCATAATATTTTTCATCACGGAAGCCGACTTCATAGAGCGCGCTCATAATCAGTCTGGAAATAATCAGAGCGGTGATCATGGAAAGCACGATGCCAAGTGCCAAAGTCTGCGCGAAGCCCTTCACACTGCCGGTGCCGAGCATGTTCAGTACAAATGCAGCGATCAGGGTAGTGACGTTGCCGTCAAGGATTGCGCTGAAAGCTTTTTGGTAGCCGGTCTGAATCGCACCCTTGACGGAGCGGCCGGCTGCAATCTCCTCCTGAATACGCGCGTAGATAATAACGTTCGCATCCACGGCCATACCGATGGTCAGGATGATACCTGCGATGCCGGGAAGGGTCAGCGTCAGGTCGAATGCGTTCAGACAGATCAGGGTCATGCAGACATAGAGAAGCAGACAGAAGGCTGCCACAATGCCCGGCAGTGCGTAAACGATGATCATAAAAATCATGACAATCACAATACCGATTGCACCGGCAATCAGACTGGTACGAATCGCATCCTGTCCAAGCTGTGCGCCTACCACCTTGGAGCTGATTTCTTCAAGTTCCAGAGAAAGAGCACCGATACGGATGGATGAAGCCAGTGTCTGTGCCTCAGAAGCGCTGCTCATGCCGGAGATGTAAGCCGTGCCTCCGGTAATTGCCTCATTCACTACCGGTGCACTGATCACTTCGTCATTGTAAATAATGTAGATATAATTGCCGACATTTTCCTCCGTGGCGGTGGCAAATGCTTCTGCCCCGGAGCTGGTCAGCTCCAGCTTTACAATATATTCCGTATTTCCCAGATCATCCTGCTGCGTACCGGCAGACGCAGTATCAATATCCGAGCCGGTCAGCACCACAGTGCCGTCCTCAAGCTGGAATTCCAGGGAACCCGGCTGCCCAAGCTCCTCGAGAACCGCATTGACATCCGAGACACCCGGGATCTCGATATTGATCCGATCAGAGCCTTCCTGGTATACATTCGCCTCGGTACTGTAGGTGTCCGCACGCTGCTGCAGCTTGTAGACCGTGTCGCTCATCTCTTCCGCGGTCGGATTTTCATCTACCACCTGATAGGTGACACTCACACCGCCGGACAAATCCAGTCCGAGGATGATGTTCTTCGCGGCGCCCGTTCCCGTGGCGCCGATGCCGAACGCGGTAACATACGCGAAAAAGATCAGCAGCACCGCCATCACGACGAGCGTAATCCGCGCGTTTTTCTTATTCATTTTCATATCCGTGTTCCTCCTTAACATGTCGTGTATCGATTTTCGATACACGACGTAGGCCGCGCATCGCGCTTTAGCGCGATTTTGCATGCGCGGCTTTCCCGTTTGTCCTGCATCGGGTTTGGATGCTTTGTGTCATAAGGCATCCTCCGACTTCGTCGGCAATCCTTATGACATAGGACGCAGGCCGCGCAATCACGCTTCAGCGTGATTTTGCATACGCGGCTTTCCCGTCTGTCGTGTATCGATCTTCGATACACGACAATTTTTACCCCTCCGCGAGCGCGGCCTTGATCGCGATTGCGCACTCAACACGCTTGCGCATGAGCTCGCAGCCAATGTCATACGCATCCAGGATGGTGCCGTGGAAATTGTAAGAATTGGCGGCGCAGCCGCCGCTGCAGTAAAATTTGGCGAAGCAGTTTTTGCACTTTTCCTTGGTGTAAACGTTGCACCCCTTGAATTCGTCCACGATCTCCGGGCGGGTAATGCCTTCGTCCACATTTCCCATCAGGTATTCCTCGTGGCCGACAAACTGATGGCAAGGATATAAATCTCCCCATGGTGTCACAGCCAGATATTCCGTGCCTGACCCGCAGCCGGAAAGACGCTTGTACACACACGGTCCGCCGCTTAAGTCGAGCATAAAATGGAAAAAGGTGAAGCCTCTGCCCTCTTTTTCTCTGCGGATCATCTCGTCGGTCAGCCGGTCGTACTCGGAAAAAATCTGCGGCAGGTCTTCCTCGCGGATGGCGTAATCCTCCGACGCCTCGGCGACTACCGGCTCGATGGAAATCCGGTCAAAACCCGCGTCCAGAAGGTGCAGGACATCATTGCAGAAATCCAGATTGTGATGTGTAAAGGTGCCGCGCACGTACCAGGTCTTGCTTCCGTCCGGAGCAGACTGCAGGCGCTGACCGGCCTGTACAGACGATGTCCCCTGCGAATCAGCGCAATCCTCCGCGCAGGATATCTCCTGCGGATCGGTACAGACTTTCGCGCCAGATGTCCCCAGCGGATCAGAACATGTCTTTGATGCTGGCGCTCCCTGCTTCTGCCCATCAGATCTGGCCTCCGCGCCAGCCATTCCCGGCATTTCCGCATCGGAACAGCCTTCCGTCGCGGTCATTTCCTGCAGATTGGAACCATCCGCTCCCGATGCCTCCTTTCCGCTGCGCAGCTCCACAAATCTCCGGAACTTCGGCATAATCAGGTCGTAGCTGCCTTTTCCCCCGCGGAAGGGCCGCATATAATCGTGTACCTCCGGTCTGCCATCGATGCTGAGTACCACGTTGGCCATCTCCTGATTCAGGAACTCCATAATTTCGTCGTTCAAAAGAACGCCGTTTGTCGTCATTGTAAAGCGGAAGTTTTTATTGTGAATTTTTTCCTGCTCGCGGCCATAGCGAACCAGGTCTTTGACGACCTGCCAGTTCATCAGCGGCTCACCGCCGAAAAAGTCCACCTCCAGATTCCGTCTGGAGCCGGAATTCGCAATCAGAAAATCCAGAGCCTTTTTGCCGACCTCAAAGCTCATCAGTGCACGGCGGCCATGGTATTCGCCTTCTTCCGCAAAACAGTAGCGGCAAGCCAGGTTGCAATCGTGGGCAATGTGCAGGCAGAGTGCCTTGACAACTGTCTTGCGGGCCTTGTAATCAATAATCGCATTTTCATAAATATCTTCAGTAAATAGCACACCGGACGCAGTCAGCTCGGCGCATTCTCCGAGTGCCTCACAGATTTCCTCCGCCGGATAGCGGACGGAAAGCTCGCTTACGATTCGGTCAGTCAGATCCGACGGAAATATCTGCATTGGGGCACAATCTATATCGGTATCATTTTGGCCAGGCGCTGCGGCAAATGCCTCGTCAAATCCGGACTTGTCCGGCGCTGCTGCTCGCGCCTCCGCCAGCTCCTGAAAGGTTGCCAGCCCCAGCTCTTTCCGCCCATCCTCAAGCAGGGCGATTACTTCATATGTAAGGTCGTCCACCACGTGGACGGAGCCGCTGTTTACATCCAGAACTATGTTGTATCCATGATTCTTATATTGATGGATCATGATGAAACCTCTCTCTAAAACTTGACTTTCCTGTATAACAGTAGACAGGCAGCGAATCCGCCGCAAATCGCGCAGCGGTTCACTGCCTTTACAATACGATCTGGTCAGTTCTGGATCACTTTCCGTTCTCGCAGGTCTGATTGCCTACTGTACAGCTGGTCTTGCACGCGGACTGGCAAGAGGTCTGGCACTCGCCGCAGCCGCCCTTTTTCAATGTGCTCTGCAGCGGCTTTGTATTCAGGGTCTTGATATGTTTCATGGTCTCTCTCCTCCTTATATAAATAGGTAATAATACGGTGCGTATCCTGCGAAAACTGGATAATTCCCTCGCCAAGTGGCATCCCACGCTTCGCATGGGATATGCCCTACGCACCCCTGTGCATCAAACTGCCGCGCGCGGCATTTCGCCGGCGCGGCAATCGTTTACGCACAGCTTGTTTTATCTTAGCACAGAACAGCTGAATTGAAAAGAGCTTTTGCGAAACTTTTTCACAGGCTTTTCACAGCTTTTTCTGAAATCTCCCGGAAACCATTTCAAAGCCTTTTCTGAAATCTCCCGAAAACGCTTTCAAAGCTTCCGCAAGATCCGTTTACAAATCTTTTTTATCCGATCATCCCTTCGATGCCGCATGCTTTCCGGCGATCATTCCGAAGGCGTAGCAGCGTCCGATGGAGAGACCGGTCTGGTGGAACGGATAATCGTTGCCGCCGTAGAATGGTCCGCCCAGGTTGCCGACACAGTAGAGGCCGTCAATCACCTCTCCGTCCGCGTTTAACGCCTGGCCGTTCTCGTTGATCATAACGCCGGAGCAAACCGCGGATACACGGATATGCTTGCGCACGCCCCAGAACGGAGCCGTCTTGATCGGATGCATGTATTTTGCAGGCTTTCCGAAATCAACGTCATCGCCGGACTCGCAGAGCTCATTGTAGCGGTCGACCGTCTCCTGCAGAGTCTCATAAGGGATCTCCAGCTTTTCCGCCAGTTCTTCGAGTGTGTCGCAGCAATAGCTGTCAATCAGGTAATCAAAGACGCCTTCCGGATTTTCCACCGCGCCCGGGATGTATTTCTGCATCGCAGCAGCCGGAACCATGGAGCTGACGAATTCATCCGACGGCCAGTTTTCATAATCGCTGTCGTAGATCGTGCAATACCAGCCTTTAGAGCCGTCCGGGTGGTTGGAGTCCACGTTGTTGCCGTTGAAGCGGCCCTGGAATTTGAGGATATTTCCCATATAGACAAATCCGGTGTATTCATTGGTAAAGCGTTCGCCATTCATATTGACATAAAGGAACGGCTCCTCATACATCAGACCGGAGTCAAAGTCATGCATCATCTTGGTATGTCCGAGAGGCTCCATCTTCGCTCCTGCGCTGATCGCGAGAATATGGCCGTCGCCGGTCTTATGGTACTGCTTCTTATCATAATCCGCCACATCCGGGCACCAGCGGTCAACCATCGCGTCATTGTTCTGATAGTCTCCGGTCGCCAGGATGACACCGTTTTTCGCATTAAACTGTATGTATTTTCCTTCGGCATCCTTGGCAATCACACCGGTCACCTTCTCGCCGTCCATCACCAGCTGTACTGCCGGAGTGCTGTAAAATACTTCAAGGTTTGGATTCGCCTCCGCCACATTGTCAAGGACAATCTGCAGCACCGTGCCTACATTCTGCGGCTTCGGGCCGATCCACGGAGCCATGAAATAACAGTGGTCGTCGCCATAGGCATAGCTGTCCAGACGGTCGCTCCAGACACCAGTCAGATCCTGGCTGGTGCTCATGTAAGCGTACAGACCGTTGCCATTGTTGAGCAGCTCTGCGCAGTTGTCATTGTCGTCCACCTTGGATCCGTCGCCGTATTCCGTCTCAGAGGTAAGACCGGCACGATTCAGATACCACATCAGAGCCTCCTCTGAAGAATCCGCGTATGCCTGCAGCAGCTTTGTGTCCGCACGCCAGTCATCAAGACCGTTCGTGTGGTGAATCCATTTCTGGATGCCGGCTTCGGTCGATTTAGACTTGATGATCGCGGATGCACAGTTGCCCTGTGAAACAACAACGCTTTCCTTCTGCAGAACTGCGACGGATACGCCCGCCTCTGCCGCAAAGCCTGCCGCGATGACGCCGGCGGCTCCGGCTCCGACCACGACCACATCATAATCCTTCGTCTCGTCCGGTGTGATCGTCCCAAGCTCACAGGCCGAATCCTCGACCTCTTCTGCTGTCAGAGAATCCGGCACTTCATAATCAGAAGCTGCCTCCGTACCTGCAGAAACCTCTACGGTCTCGCCCTTCGCCTGCGCGATGCAGGCCGCCGCCGCCTTTGATGCTGCGGTCGAAGTCACCGTAGCCGAGCTGACACCGTCAATCTCCGAATCCTGCGCGTCGAGAATCTGCTGCGCAAGCTCTTCTCCGTACAGTCCGCCGATGGTCGCGGTCTCTTCTGACACGTCCACCACCACGTCCGTAATGCTCTCTGCGTCAAATGTCATGGTCACGGTCACAGTGCCGATACCAGTCGCAGTCGCGCTGTAGGTGCCCGGCGTGTAAGTTCCCGACTCCTCTGCCAATACAGGCAGCCCGGTTCCCAGAATGCCCGCCGCAGCCGCGCCAAGTGCCCCGGCAGCCGTCCCCTTCAGGAAATCACGGCGTGAAAGTCCCTGTGTCTGTTTCTTTTCTCTTCCCATAATTCTACAATCCTCCTTGCTTTAACGATAAACAACATTTGTAAAAGTATAGCACACTTCTTCCAAAGCGTCCAGTCTTGGCAGCCCGCTTATTAGTAATTTTATATCAATTTTGGCAATTTTTTTCATGAATTTTTGTCTTTTTTAAGACCAGTTTAAAAGTGTTCAAGTTCAAAATTTTATCTATATAAAAATTGTCCAAAAAAAACCAAAAATTGTCCGCTGAAAGATTGCCGGAAAACTGGTATTCTATAAAATAGTGTTGCAATTGTTCAGGACAATACTTCACACTTGCAGCGAAGTACGTGCAAAAGCGTACGTTTATGAAGTATTTTAAATCAGTTTGCCCGTGCGCAGCCCTTGCTTTGCGCCAGCGCGGAAGGGAGGAAAACGAATATGAAAATCGGCATGACGGAAATTCTTCTGATCCTTGTAGTCGCGCTGTTTGTAGCCGGGCCTGACAAGCTTCCCTATTACGCCAGAAAATTCGGCGAAGCTCTGCGCTCGTTCCGGGATATTTCTTCTGAGGCCGCCAAGGAAATCAAGGATAACGTAGTGGAGCCGCTTAATGAAGCGCAGGCGCCGCTGCGGGAGGCGATGAAGCCCGCCACCGATCTGGCCAGCGAGGTTTCCGGCAATATCAAAGATGTCCAGAAATCTTTTTCAGATCTGGGAAAGCCGCTGAAAGCGGAGACGGACCGGAAAAAGAGTTCGGAATCGGCAAAAGACAGCAAGAATGAAAGCAAATCTGGTACAGCCAAAGGCGGCGAAAGTAAAAGTGACAGCGAGCCTGGTACAGTCAAAAACAATGAGAGTACGAATGAAAGCGAGCCTGAGCCAGTAAGTTCAGACACGAATGAAGGCGAAACAACACCGCAGGACAAGACCACAGACGATCAGTCCGCTTCAGACGAGAGCACCGGCGGACAGGCTGTCTCAGAATCTTAATCCCGGAATTTACCACAGTATGCGTTCGGGCATTTGCCTGATGTCTGTTACATATTACACCCTGACCAGATTTATGGCATTCCCTGATCTGCAGGTGTAACATGTAACGGATGCTTGCTTTCAGGGCTTGTCTTTTTTATCTTTCATTATTATAATACATGATAGTACATATCTAAGGAGGTATCCGCTATGAAACTTGGAACCACAGAGTTACTGATCATCCTGGCCATTATCATCATTCTTTTCGGCCCCAGCCAGATTCCCAAGCTGACGAAAATGATCGGGAAGGCTTCGAAAAGCTTTCGGGAAGGCGCAGAGGATGACAGCAAAAATAATCCGGATGGCAACGGAGGATCTAGAGATACGGAGCAGTGATGAAGAATCGGAAAAACAAACAGGATCAGCCGAAAGCAGAAAAAGATGGCGTAATGCCGCTCTCCGGACATCTGCGGGAGCTGAGGAACCGGCTGGGGATCTGCATCGTGGCACTGGTTGCCGCATTTCTCATCGCCCTCTATTTTTCTCAGGATCTTATCTCGTTTCTGACCGATATGGGAGCAGTGTACGGCTACGAGTTTATCTACATTTCTCCCCAGGAGTTGCTGATGCAGCAGTTTTCGATTGCGCTGGTTGCAGCCGTGTGCCTGTGTCTGCCGTTGATTCTTTATCATCTGTGGGCATTCATCCAGCCTGGTCTGAAATCTGATGAAAATGTACTTTTTCTTGCTGCGCTCATTTCCGGTCTGCTCTTTTTCCTGATCGGCATTTTTTTCGCTTACAAAGTTATGCTCCCCTTTATGCTGAAGTTTCTGATTGACATCAGCTCGGGCAGCGGGATCACAGCTGCGGTCAGTGTCGAGAAATACCTGAATTTTCTGCTGACGATCTTTCTGGTATTTGGGATCATCTTTGAGCTGCCGGTCATATCCGTACTCCTTACACAGATGGGGCTTTTAAAGGTCGAATGGATGAAAAAAGCCTTCAAGCCGGCGATTGTCGTCATTTTTTTGATTGCGGCAGTCGTAACACCGCCGGATATCGTCTCGCAAACAATGGTTGCGCTGCCGATGATGCTGCTCTATCAGTTCAGCATTTTGCTCTCTAGCCTTCTTCTGCGTCTGCGGCGGAAAAAGCCTGCAGGCAGTGAGAATAAAGAGGAATAGGTAATATGCTGACAGCCTTAATTTTCAAAAGCAAACGGCAAACGCCGTTTTACTTTGCAACAGAAACTGTTTTTGCGTGATTGAATCGGACAGGGTATGTTTTTCACCGTACACCTGTCTGGTTCTGCGCATAAAACCAAAAACAAACTATGCAAGAAAGGGATTAAAGAATGGGTAAAGAAATTGTTTCACGCACCACTTTCGTAAAGGGTGTAACAGCCTGCGTGGTCGTTGCCGCCTCTCTTGGCGTTATTACGATCGGGGATTATTCCGTCAATTCCTCCGAGGAAGCTGCCACGGCCACCACAGCTTCATCCGGCACAATGAGCTATACGGCCGGTACCTACACCGCTTCCTCAGCAGGGATTTCCAGTGATGTCACCGTGACTGCTACTTTTGATGAAAGCAGTCTGACGGATGTATCGGTTGATGTTTCCGGAGAGACCGCGGGCATCGGTGCGGACATCGGCGATGAAATGGTCGAGAAGTTCCTTGCGGCACAAAGCGCCGATGTGGACGGTGTTTCAAGTGCTACGGTTACTTCTGACGCGCTCAAAGCAGCCATGCAGGACTGCATCACGCAGGCAGCCGGAGGTGGGGCTTCGGATGACGCCAAGGATTTAGAAAACGAAACGGAATCAGCAGCTGCTGAAGTAGAAACCGAAGCTTCCGTGACTGAGGCAGAAACCGAAGCTGCTAAGGATGAGACTGAGAATGAAACGGATGCTGAGGCTGCTGAAGCAGAATCGGAGGCTGAAACTGCGGCCGAAGCGGAAGCAGATGCTGCAGAGGCAGAAACAAAGGCTGAAACTGCCGATACTTCATCCGGCACGGCGAGCTACACGGCCGGTACCTACACAGCGACCTCAGCGGGAATTGACAGCGATGTCACCGTATATGCAACTTTTAGTGAAAGCGGCCTGACTGCCCTCTCAGTTGATGTTTCCGGAGAGACGGCTGGCCTCGGTGCGGACATCGGCGACGAAATGATTGAACAGTTTCTTAACGCGCAAAGTGCCGACGTAGATGGAGTATCCGGCGCTACGGTTACGTCTGACGCACTCAAAGCAGCCCTGCAGGACTGCTTTGACCAGGCAGCCGGGAACGGGACTCCTGAGGATGGTGTAAGTGCTGTGAGTGAGGAAGATACAGCAGATGAAGCAGAGGCTGCAGAGACAGAAACTGAAACGGAAGCTGAAACTGCTGCTGAGGAGGAGACCGAAACGGAAATTGCCAATGCAGAGACAGAAACTGAAACGGAAGCTGTTGCTGCAGAGACAGAAGCCGAAACGGATGCTGCTGAGATGGAGGCTGAATCAGAAGCTGCTGCTGATGCAAAGGCTGCTGCTTACAAGGCCGGCACCTATGCGGCTTCCGCAGCGGGAATTGACAGCGATGTCACTGTAATCGCCACTTTTAGTGAAAGCAGGCTGACCGCTGTCTCTGTAGATGTTTCCGGAGAAACCGCAGGCATCGGCGCGGATATCGGCGATGAAATGGCGGTGCAGTTTCTTACCGCACAGAGTGCCGAAGTGGACGGGGTCTCAGGCGCCACTGTCACTTCTGATGCACTCAAGACTGCCATGCAGGACTGCATCGCGCAGGCGGCTGCAACCGAAAGTTCAGATGAAGGAACAAGCCCTGTGAGTGAAAACGAAGCAGAAACAGAAGCTGAGACGGAAGCCGCTGATGCTGACACAGCTGCTTCCTCTCCTCTTTACACAGCCGGCACCTACACGGCCAATGCCACCGGCTATTCGGCAGAAATCACGGTCACGATGGAGTTTGATGAATACAGCATCCTTGCAATGGACGCGGACGTAGCCGGTGAGACTTCCACCTATGCCCTGATTGACAGCGATGTCATCGGGCAGGTGCTCGACGCACAGTCCGCCGAGGTAGACGGCATTTCCGGCGCCACGGTGACCGCAGACGCGATTCTGGAAGCCGCCGAAGACTGCATCGCGCAGGCTCTGATTGCAGAGGAGGATGCAGAGGGCTCATCGGCCATCATCGGCGGTGCGGACACTCCGACGGAAATCTATATCACAGACAATGAATCTGACGAAAAGGATACGGAAGATGCAGCCGAAGAAGAAGCAGATGCAGATGAGTCTGAAATAGATTAAGCGCATATATTTTTGTTTCTGACCTTTTGACCCTGTTATCATCGCAATCCTGTAAGGAGGATTATAAAGTATGAGTGTAAAAACATTCCGGGGCGGTATTCACCCCGAGGGATTCAAGGAGCTCTCCCTGGGCGGCCCGGTAACACCTTATCAGCCGCAGGGCGACCTTGTTTTCCCGGTCAACCAGCATATCGGCAAGCCTGCGAAGCCCGTCGTAAAAAAGGGGGACCTGGTGCAGGCCGGGCAGACAATTGCCGAAGCGGACGGCTTTGTCTCCGCGAATATCATCTGCTCCTGCTCAGGCAAGGTAAAAGCCATCGAAGAGCGCACGATTGCGTCCGGTGCGAAGGCGACCTGCATCGTGGTGGAAAATGACGGCGCTTACACACAGATGGAAGGCATCGGCAAAAAACGCCGAGCCGAAACTTTTTCCAATAAAGATATTCTGGACGCCATCCAGAAGGCCGGCATTGTCGGAATGGGCGGAGCCGGATTCCCAACTCATGTCAAGCTGACATCAAAAAAGCCGGAATCCATTGAATATGTCATTGCGAATGGCTCTGAATGTGAGCCTTACATAACCTGCGACGACCGTCTGATGCAGAATCAGAGCCGAGGCATCCTGGACGGACTGCGTCTGGTGCTTCAGCTTTTCCCGGACGCGATGGGCGTCATCGCCATCGAGGATAACAAACCGGAAGCCATCAAAGCCATGGAAGCGGTCTGTGCCGGTGAAAAGGGCGTCATGGTGCAGCCGGTCAAGGCCAAATATCCGGAGGGCGGCGAGCGCAACCTGATCTCCGTAGTCAGCGGCCGCGACCTGAAATTCGGCCAGCTGCCGGCGGACGTGGGCTGCATCGTCTGCAATGTTGCCACTCTCTACGCGATCTACCGCGCCTGCTGCTATTCGGAGCCGCTGATGAAGCGTTATTTTACCGTCTCCGGCGACGCAGTCGCAAATCCGGGGACCTTCGAAGTTCCGATCGGCACCGCTTACAGGGAACTGACAGAGGCCGCGGGCGGCATCAAGCCGGAAGTCACATTGAAAAAAGCGCTGAGCGGCGGTCCGATGATGGGAATCGCAATGCCTTCACTTGATGTTCCTATTACCAAAGCAAGCAATGCACTCACGCTTCTGGCGGAGGACGAGGTAGAGCTGGCGGCCGAACAGCAGACTGCCTGCATCCGCTGCGGGCGCTGTTCCCGAGTCTGTCCGATCCATCTGATTCCGCAGATGATGGCGGACGCGGCGGAGAAAAAAGATTACGAGCAGTACGAGAAGCGTCTGTACGGCCTCGACTGCATCGCCTGCGGCTCCTGTACCTGGGTCTGCCCGGCGAAGCGTCCGCTGATGCAGCTGTTTAAGCAGGCCAAGTCCGAGATTCTGGCCGCGAGAAGAAAGTGAGGGATGAGTCATGAATGAAAATCAGCTTTTAAATGTTTCCTCCAGCCCCCACATCCGCGACAGGAAATTAACCACCGGACAGGTCATGCTCGATGTTGTACTCGCACTGATGCCTGCCACCGTGTTCGGCATCGTCCGCTATGGGCTGCATGCGTTTCTGGTGATCCTGCTGTCGGTGCTGGCGGCGGTTCTTTCCGAATATCTGTTTGATATAATTGCGCATAAGAAAAATACGTGTGTCTT
>JAJBVE010000067.1 GCA_020859995.1 Clostridiales bacterium | reverse complement strand
TGTCCGGCACTTCCTTCTGATAGCCATCCTCAATCTTCTGCTTGAACATACCGTAATGATAGCGGATGCCGCAGCCGTAAGCCATATAGCCCAGGGTAGAAAGAGAATCCAGGAAACATGCCGCCAGACGGCCGAGACCGCCGTTGCCCAGCGCTGCATCCGGCTCCTGATCCTCGATCACGTTCAGGTCAAAGCCCATCTCCTCCAACGCTTCCTTTACCTCTTTATAAGCGGTCAGGTTAATGAGGTTGTTGCCCAGCGCACGGCCCATCAGAAACTCCATCGACATATAATAAACCATCTTCGGGTCGTCGATCTCAAACTGCTTCTGAGACGCCAGCCAGTTGTTGATGATCTCATCCTTTACCGCATAGGATACCGCCTGGAACAGCTGCTGCTGTGTCGCCTCTTTGATCGTCTTGCGGTACAGCGTGCGGACATTGTCCTTGACACGCTCCTTAAATGCTTCTTTGTCTACTAATTTGTTCATAATAAATCCTCTCTTTTCCGTCATCTGTGGTAAGGAGGGACCCGCTTGCGGGAGGATTCCTTGCCACCTTCGCACCTGCCCATTGCCGAAGGCAATTTAGTTGCAGGTGCTACATCTTCCAATATCTCGTAATCTATGCAAAATCGCGTGATCAATCAGCCGCATTTCTGTCTACGGGGCTTCGCGATGAATTTTTGCAAAAGTTCTGAACAATCATAAACTTTTAAGCGTCAATTTTCTCCACACCGAGTGTCGCCGTCTCACCGTTAATGCTCCACTCCTTGCTGTAACCAACCGATGAGCCATAGACCGCCTCGACCGCCATCACTTCGGAAAGAATCTCCTTTTCCGCTTTCTGCATTACGCCAGTGATCTTCTCATTATCTGTCACAGACACGCGGATCTTATCCATAACCTCAAAGCCGGCTTCCTTGCGCATCGTCTGAATCTTGCTGACGATCTCGCGCATAAAGCCTTCCTCGATCAGCTCTGGCGTCAGCGTCGTATCAATCACCACCGTGATCTCACCGCTGTTTTCAGAAACATATCCATCCGCCTGCGCCGCGTCAATCAACAGATCCTCCTCGGTCAGAAGCACTTCATTTCCGTCGACATCCAGCTTCAGGACCTGATTTTCCTTCAGTTCGCGCATCGCCTGGTTGCCGTCCAGCTCCGGCAGCATCTGGCGGATCTTTCCGAGCAGCTTTCCGTATTTCGGGCCGACCGTGCGCATCTGCGGCTTAAACGTGTAGGATGTGAACTGGCTGACATCGTCCGTAAACAATACCTGCTTCACATTCAGCTCATCGCGGATAATCTCTACAAAATACGATTCCAACGCTCTCGGAGCTTTCACATACATCGCAGCCACCGGCTGGCGGTTCTTGATGTTGGCGGTATTGCGGCAGGCGCGGCCCATCACCACGACCTTCAGCACCTCGTCCATGTTTTTCTCCAGCTCCGGATCAATCATCGACTCCTCAACTGCCGGGAACAGGCACAGGTGAATACTTTCCGCCGCAGAAGAATCAATGCCCACTACGATGTTGCGGTAAATTTCCTCTGTCATAAACGGAATCATCGGCGCCGCCGCCTTGCAGGTATTGACCAGCGCTGTATACAGCGTCATATACGCATAGATCTTATCCTGCTCCATGCCCTTTGCCCAGAAACGCTCGCGGCTCCTGCGGACATACCAGTTGCTCATATCATCCACAAAATCCTGCAGCACGCGCGCCGCCTCCGGAATCCGATACGCACCCAGATTCTCATCCACAGAGCGCACCATCGAATACATCTTGGAGAGCAGCCACTGATCCATCACCGGCAGATTCTCATAATTTGCCTTCAGATAAAGAGCCGCCTTCTCAGAAGCGTCCATACCCTGGCTCTGACCGGAAATACTCGCCGCATAATCCAGCGGATTGAAATTGTCAATGTTCGCATACAGCACATAGAACGCATAGGTATTCCACAGCGTCCCCAGGAACTTGCGCTGTCCTTCCATCACGGCCTTGCCGTGGAAACGGTTCGGCAGCCACGGTGCGCTGTTGATATAGAAATACCAGCGGATCGAATCCGCGCCATACTGGCTCAGCGCTTCAAACGGGTCCACCGCGTTCCCCTTCGACTTGCTCATCTTCTGGCCATTCTCATCCTGCACATGGCCAAGGACAATGACATTCTCAAACGGCGCCTTATTAAACAGCAAGGTCGAGATCGCCATCAGCGAATAGAACCAGCCTCTCGTCTGATCGACCGCCTCTGAGATAAACTGCGCCGGGAAATGCGTCTCAAAATAGTCTTTATTTTCAAACGGATAGTGATACTGTGCAAACGGCATCGAACCGGAATCAAACCAGCAGTCGATCACCTCCGGCACACGGCGCATGGTCTTGCCGCACTTCGGGCAACGGATCTTTACCGCGTCGATATAGGGGCGGTGAAGCTCGATATCATCCGGGATCTGCTCAGATTCGCCGTCAGAGGAATCTTCTGCGGCCTTCCATTCCTTCCACAGCCGGAACAGCTCTTCCTTGCTGCCGATCGAATGCATGTGGCCGCACTCGCACTCCCAGATATTCAGCGGTGTGCCCCAGTAGCGATTCCGCGAAATGCCCCAGTCCTGCACATTTTCCAGCCAGTCACCGAAACGGCCCTTGCCGATACTCTCCGGGATCCAGTTTACTGTATTATTATTACGGATCAGGTCGTCGCGAACCGCCGTCATGCGGATAAACCAGGACTCACGCGCATAGTAGATCAGCGGCGTGTCGCACCGCCAGCAGTGCGGGTAGCTGTGCTCAAACTTCGGCGCCGCGAAAAGCAGACCTCTCTCGTCCAGGTCTTTGATTACGTCCATATTCACGCCAGGCTCATTTTCCAGATCCTTGCGCAGCACACAGGACCGCCCTGGCCATTTGGTCTCCTTTGTCATCATACCGCGGTCGTCCACCAGCTGCAGGAACGGAAGGTCGTATTTTTTGCCGACCTTATTGTCATCCTCACCAAATGCCGGAGCGATGTGGACCACGCCGGTACCGTCTGACATCGTCACGTAGTCGTCACAGACCACATAATAGCCCTTCTTCGTCAGCTTCGCCGGGTAGAGAGCTTCATACTCAACATATTCCAGATCCTTGCCCACATAAGAGCCAAGGACCTCATAAGTTCCCGCGCCAAGCACTGTATCGCACAGAGCCTGCGCCAGAATGTAAATATACCCCGCTTCCTTTGCCGCCTTGCCGTCCGCGTCTGCCGTATCCTTCATGCGGACCATCACATAGGTCTCATGCGGGTTCACACACAGCGCCACATTAGACGCCAGCGTCCAGGGCGTCGTCGTCCATGCCAGGATGTAGATCTTCTGCGCCTCGCCTGCGCTGCCAGCCTCACCAGCTTTCGCGGCATCCGCACGCAGAAACTCCGGCACATTTTTCACCTCAAAACGGGCGATCGCCGAGCGCTCCTTGACATCCTTGTACCCCTGCGCCACCTCATGGCTCGAAAGCGGCGTCCCGCAGCGCGGGCAGTAGGGAACAATCTTGTGTCCCTTATACAAAAGACCCTTATTCCAGATCTCTTTGAGCGCCCACCACTCCGACTCAATAAAATCATCATGATAGGTCACATAGGGATCGTCCATATCCGCCCAGAAGCCGACCGTCTGTGAAAAATCCTCCCACATCCCCTTATACTTCCAGACACTCTCCTTGCAGTGCTCGATAAACGGCTCCATGCCGTATTCCTCGATCTGCTCCTTGCCGTCCAGCCCCAGCTGCCGCTCGACCTCCAGCTCCACCGGCAGGCCATGCGTATCCCATCCAGCCTTTCTCGGAACCATCTGTCCCTTCATCGTATGATAACGCGGGATCATATCCTTAATCACACGCGTCAGTACATGGCCGATATGCGGCTTGCCATTCGCCGTCGGCGGCCCATCATAAAACGTATAAATCGGCTGTCCCTCACGGACCTCCATGCTCTTTTTAAACGTTCCGTTTTCCTTCCAGAACGCGCCAATTTTTTTCTCGGACTCTACATAATTCCGATTCGTCTCTACCTTATTATAAAGCATAACTGCGCCCTCCTGCGACACTCTTTAGTCAGTCACACATTTGTTCATTATAGCCCACCTCATACAAGGTTGTCAATTTGTGAATCGTGAAAACAGCGCTAAAGAATAAAAAGCTGAAGTCTATACAAATTCTTGATTTTTTCCAA